>NZ_JBFUCI010000131.1:0-14489 GCF_056405335.1 Variovorax sp. P1_H12_2 | reverse complement strand
GACAAACCGAACGGAGTACATACATGGCAACGATCACCGCAAGCATGGTTGGCGAACTGCGCGCAAAGACCGACGCCCCGATGATGGAGTGCAAGAAGGCCCTGACCGAAGCCGAAGGCAACATGGACAAGGCCGAAGAGCTGCTGCGCATCAAGCTCGGCAACAAGGCTGGCAAGGCTTCCGGCCGCGTCACGGCCGAAGGCGTGGTCACGGCTTTCGTGGACGGCGATGCCGGCGCGATGATCGAGATCAACTGCGAAACCGACTTCGTCACCAAGAACGACAGCTTCCTCGCAATGGCCAACGCCGCCGCGATGCTGGTCGCCAAGAACAATCCGGCCGACCTCGCTGCGCTGGGTGCACTGGCTTATGAGCAGGACGGATTCGGCCCGACGCTGGAAGACGTGCGCAAGGGCCTGATCGGCAAGATCGGCGAGAACATGAGCTTCCGTCGCTTCAAGCGCTTCGCCGGCAACGGCAAGCTGGCCTCCTACCTGCACGGCACCCGTATCGGCGTGATGGTCGAGTTCGAGGGTGACGACGCTTCGGCCAAGGACGTCGCGATGCACATCGCCGCCATGAAGCCGGTGGCGATCTCCAGCGCCGACGTGCCGGCCGACCTGATCGAGAAGGAACGCGCGGTCGCTGCCGGCAAGGCCGAGGAAGACCGCAAGGTCGCCGAAGCCGCGGGCAAGCAGCCGCAGCCGGCCGACATCGTCGCCAAGCGCATCGAAGGCGGCGTGCAGAAGTACCTCAAGGAAGTCTCGCTGCACAACCAGGCTTTCGTGAAGAACGACAAGCAGACCGTCGAGCAGATGCTCAAGGCCGCCAACACGTCCATCAAGGGCTTCGCGCTCTACGTGGTCGGCGAAGGCATCGAGAAGAAGGTCGACGACTTCGCGGCCGAAGTGGCAGCGCAGGTCGCAGCCGCCAAAGCTGCGGCCTGAGTCGCGCCGCAGGCGGCAGCGCACGTGACGCGCTGCCGCTTTTTCACAGTCACGTCTTACACTCGCCCCCGCCAACTCCAAAGGATCCATCCATGTCAGAAGCCCGCCCAGCCCACAAGCGAATCTTGTTGAAGCTGTCGGGCGAGGCGTTGATGGGCGACGATGCCTTCGGCATCAATCGCGCCACCATCGTCCGCATGGTCGGCGAGGTGGCCGAGGTCGTGAACATGGGGGTCGAGGTGGCGGTCGTCATCGGCGGCGGCAACATCTTCCGCGGCGTCGCCGGAGGGTCGGTGGGCATGGATCGTGCCACCGCCGACTACATGGGCATGCTGGCCACGGTCATGAACGCGCTGGCGCTGGCCGACGCCATGAACAAGCAGGGACTGATCGCCCGCGTGATGTCGGCCATCGCGATCGAGCAGGTGGTCGAGCCCTATGTGCGGCCGAAGGCCTTGCAGTACCTCGAAGAGGGCAAGGTCGTGATCTTCGCGGCCGGCACCGGCAACCCCTTTTTCACGACCGACACCGCCGCCGCGCTGCGCGGTGCCGAGATCGGCGCCGAACTGGTGCTCAAGGCCACCAAGGTCGACGGGGTCTACACCGCCGATCCCAAGAAGGACCCGAGCGCCACGCGCTACACCAACCTGAGCTTCGACGAAGCCATTGCACAGAACCTCGGCATCATGGACGCCACGGCTTTCGCGCTGTGCCGCGACCAGAACCTGCCGATCAAGGTGTTCTCGATCTTCAAGAACGGCGCGCTCAAGCGCGTCGTGATGGGCGAGGACGAAGGTACCCTCGTGCACGCTTGAGGAAAATGAACCCATGACCACCACCATCGCAGAAATCCGCAGCGCGACCGACGTCAAGATGAACCAGTCGCTCGCCGCCTTCCAGAACAACCTGACCAAGATCCGCACCGGCCGCGCCAATCCCGCGCTGCTGGATTCGATCCATGTCGACTACTACGGCTCGACCGTGCCGCTGTCGCAGGTGGCCAACGTGTCGCTGCTCGACTCGCGCACCATCAGCGTCCAGCCCTGGGAAAAGGGCATGGGCGCCAAGATCGAGAAGGCCATCCGCGAGAGCGACCTGGGCCTGAACCCGGCCTCGATGGGCGACCTGATCCGCGTGCCGCTGCCCGCGATGAGCGAAGAGCGCCGCAAGGAGATGACCAAGCTGGTGCGCAACGAAGGCGAGAGCGCCAAGATCGCGACCCGCAACCTGCGCCGCGACGCCAACGACGCCATCAAGAAGCTGGTCAAGGACAAACTGGCCTCGGAAGACGACCAGAAGCGCGCCGAGGCCGAGATCCAGAAGGTCACCGACCGCCACATCGGCGAGATCGATCGCTTGGTGACCGCCAAGGAAGCCGAGATCATGGCTGTTTGAGATGAAACAGGTCGCGCCAGCGGTTCCCCATCACATCGCCATCGTCATGGACGGCAACGGCCGCTGGGCGACGCGCCGCTTCCTGCCTCGCGTCGCCGGACACAAGCAGGGTGTCGAGTCGCTGCGGCGCTGCGTCAAGGCCTGCGTGGCCCGCAACGTCGCGGTGCTGACCGTGTTCGCTTTCTCGTCGGAGAACTGGAATCGTCCGGTCGAGGAAGTCTCCGGCCTGATGGACCTGATGGTCGGCGCGCTGGGCCGCGAGGTGCCCAAGCTGAGCAAGGACGGCGTGCGGCTGCACTTCGTGGGCGAACGCGGYGGACTGTCCGAGAAGATGGTTGCGGGCCTGGTCCAGGCCGAGGCGGCGACGGCGCACAACAGCCGGCTCGTGCTCAATGTCTGTTTCAACTATGGCGGCCGCTGGGACATCGCCCGTGCCGCCGCCCAACTGGCCGCGCGCGGCGAGGCCCTGACCGAGGCGAATCTCGACGCCGCCATGGCGCTCGCGCATGTGCCCGACCCGGACCTGTTCATCCGCACCGGCGGCGAGCAGCGGTTGTCCAACTTCCTGCTCTGGCAAAGCGCCTATGCCGAGCTGTACTTCAGCGATCGCCTGTGGCCCGAGTTCGACGAGGCTGCCCTGGACGATGCGATTGCCGCGTTCCAGCGCCGCGAGCGCCGTTACGGCCAGACTTCCGCGCAGGTCGTCGAGACCAGCGATCAGCGAGTCGCTTGAGCGCATGCTCAAACAACGCATCGTCACTGCGATCGTCCTGCTGGCGATCCTGCTGCCCGCGCTCTTCTATCCCTCGCATGTGCCCTTTGCCTGCGTGATGCTGGCGCTGATCGGCGCCGCTGCCTGGGAATGGGGCCGCCTCAACGACTACGGTCCGCGCATGTCGCTGTTCCTCGGTGCCGAGATGGTGCTGCTGTGCGCGTTGTCCTGGTGGCTGGGCCTGCTGCAAGGCTCGCTGCTGGGGGTCTGGATCGCTGCCAGCGCGGCCTGGGTGCTCGGCGGCGCTGCGCTGCTGCGCGTCGCGGTGCCGGGCTGGCCGCGTGTGCCCAAGGGGCTGCGCCTGGTGGGCGGCCTCCTGGCGCTGTGGGTCGCCTGGCTGGCGGCGGTGCAGGCGCGCATGGTCGGCATCAACTTCCTGCTCTCGATCCTGGTGCTGGTCTGGGTCGCCGACGTGTTCGCGTATTTCACCGGCCGCGCCTTCGGTCTCAAGTTCACGCGCAGGAAGCTCGCGCCGACCATCAGCCCCGGCAAGAGCTGGGAAGGTGTCTGGGGCGGCATGGCCGGCGTGCTGGTGCTGGCCCTGGCCTGGGTCTGGGGTGATGCGGCGGCTCAGTCCAGGGTCRCCAGCCTGTACAGCCTGCTGGTCGAGCGCGGCTGGTGGCTGCTGCTTCTCGGCGTGGTGTTCCTGGCGGCGATGAGCGTGGTCGGCGACCTGATCGAGTCATTGATCAAGCGCAGCGCGGGCGTCAAGGACAGCAGCGCCCTGTTGCCCGGCCACGGCGGTGTGCTCGACCGGATCGACGCGCTGCTGCCGACGCTGCCGATCGCCATGATGCTGGCCTTCCTATGAATACAGTCAAACAACGCGTCACGGTGCTCGGCTCGACCGGCTCCGTCGGCGTCAGCACGCTCGATGTGATCGCGCGCCATCCCGAACGCTTCGAGGTCTTCGCCCTGTCGGCGGCGACCAAGGTCGACGACATGCTTGCCCAGTGCGCGCGCTTCTCGCCGAAGTTCGCCGTGATGGCGAGCGCGCCGCACGCCGCGCTGCTGGCCGAGAAGCTGGCGCAGAACGGCTTGCCCACGCGCGTCCTGAGCGGCGACGGCGCACTCGAGGACATCGCCTCGCACGAGGAAACCGATGCCGTGATGGCGGCCATCGTCGGCGCCGCCGGGCTCGGCCCCTGCCTCGCGGCAGCCCGTGCCGGCAAGCGCCTGATGCTCGCCAACAAGGAGGCGCTGGTGGTCGGCGCCGAGCTCTTCATGCGCACGGTGCACGAGGGTGGGGCGACGCTGCTGCCGATCGACAGCGAGCATTCGGCGATCTTCCAGTGCCTGCCGGAGGACCGGAGCACCTGGCCCGCGCGGGTCGACCACGTGCTGCTGACGGCGTCGGGCGGGCCGTTCCGTCTGCGCGATCCGCGGACGTTGGCCGAAATCACGCCCGATCAGGCCTGCGCGCATCCGAATTTTTCCATGGGGCGCAAGATCTCGGTCGATTCGGCCACCATGATGAACAAGGCGCTCGAGGTCATCGAGGCCCGATGGCTGTTCGACCTGACGCCCGATCAGGTCAAGGTGGTCATCCACCCGCAGCAGATCATCCATTCGATGGTGCAGTTCCGGGATTCGTCGGTGATCGCGCAGCTCGGCACGCCGGACATGCGGGTCCCGATCGCTTCCGGGCTGGCCTGGCCGGAGCGCATCGAGAGCGGTGCCGGCAGGCTGGATTTCGCCTCGCTGGCGGCGCTCACCTTCGAAGCCGCCGACGAAGTGCGATTCCCGGGGCTGCATCTCGCATGGCAGGCGCTTCGCGCGGCGCCCGGCACCACCGCGGTTCTGAACGCAGCCAATGAAGTGGCGGTCGAGGCTTTTCTCGCGCGGCGGCTGCGCTTCGATCGCATTCATGCGGTCAATCTGGCAACTTTGGAGCAGGTACGGCCCTCCAACCCTTCGTCGCTTGCGGATCTGCTGGCCCTGGACGCCGGCGCCCGTGCCGCGGCCCGTGCCGCAGCGCTTCGTTTCGCGGTCTGACCTTCACAACCCCCGAGGAAATCGATGCTCACAGTCGTTGCCTTCATCGTTGCACTCGGCTTGTTGATCGCGGTGCACGAGTACGGCCACTACCGGGTCGCGGTCGCCTGCGGGGTCAAGGTGCTGCGCTTCTCGGTCGGCTTCGGCAAGACGCTCTATCGCTGGAGCCCCAAGCGCCAGCATCCGGGCCAGAACACGGAATTCGTGATCGGTGCCTTCCCGCTGGGCGGCTACGTGAAGATGCTCGACGAGCGCGAAGGTCCGGTGCCGCCCGAAGATCGCCACCGCGCCTTCAATACCCAGCCGTTGCGCTCGCGCGCCGCGATCGTTGCGGCCGGGCCGATCGCCAACCTGCTGCTGGCGGTCGTGCTCTACACCCTGGTCAACTGGATCGGCGTCCAGGAGCCGGTGGCGACGCAGGCCCGGCCGGTGGCCGCATCGCTCGCCGAGCACGCGGGGCTGCAGGGCGGCGAACACATCACGCGGGCCGGCTTCGACGGTGAACTCGAAGCCGTGCAGTCCTTCGAGGACCTGCGCTGGCGCATGACGCGCGGCGCGCTCGATGGCCGCGATCTCACGCTGGAGATCGCGGGCGAGGGCGGCCGGCCGGCGCGCGAACTGGTGCTGCCGCTGAGCCGCATCGAAGCCAAGGACGCGGATGCGCAGATGTTCCGCAAGATCGGTGTCATCACGCCGATGACCCGTCCCGAAATCGGCGAGGTGGTTCCGGGCGGCGCCGCTGAACGCGCCGGCCTGCGCCATGGCGACTTGGTGCGTGCGGTGGGCACGACCCCGATCGTCGATGGCCAGCAGTTGCGCGAGACGATCCGCGCCTCGATCGATGGCGGCCAACCGCGCATGCAGGCCTGGCAGGTCGAACGGGACGGACAGGCGCTGCGGATCGAGGTCACGCCCGAGGTTCGCGAGGAAGCGACCGGCAAGGTGGGCCGCATCGGCGCCTATGTCGGCGCGCCGCCTGAGATGGTGCTGGTGCGGCAGGGCGTGGTCGACGGCTTCTGGCGCGGTGTGGTCCGCACCTGGGAGGTGTCGGCGCTCACGGTGCGCATGATGGGCAAGATGCTGATCGGCGAGGCCTCGCTCAAGAACCTCAGCGGACCGCTCACGATCGCCGACTACGCCGGCAAATCCGCCAGTCTCGGGCTGACCCAGTACCTGGTGTTCCTGGCGCTGATCAGCGTGAGCCTCGGCGTGCTGAACCTCATGCCGCTGCCGGTCCTCGATGGGGGACACCTGATGTATTATCTTTGGGAGGGCCTGACCGGCAAGAGCGTTTCCGACGCCTGGATGGAAAGGTTTCAGCGCGGCGGTGTCGCGCTGCTGCTGGTCATGATGTCGATCGCACTCTTCAACGACGTCACGCGGCTCTTTGGTTAACTTTTCTGCCAGCCCTTTCCGGCTCTGGCTCAATTCACAGATGAACACAACATTCAGTCGCTTTCGCTTGCGCAGCGTTGCCGCGGTAGTGGCCAGCGCGCTGGCGGCCACGGCAGCCTGGGCGGTCGAGCCTTTCACCGTTCGCGACATCCGTGTCGAGGGCCTGCAGCGCGTCGAGCCGGGGACCATCTTCGCCTCGATGCCGCTGCGCGTGGGCGACACCTACAGCGACGAGCGCGGATCGGCAGCGATCCGGGCGCTGTTCGATCTGGGCCTGTTCAAGGACGTGCGCATCGACGTCAACGGCAACGTGCTGGTGGTGATCGTCGAGGAGCGGCCGACCATTGCCGACGTCGACTTCGTCGGCACCAAGGAATTCGACAAGGCGGCCCTCCAGAAGGCGCTGCGCGAAGTCGGCCTGGCCGACGGACGCCCCTACGACAAGGCGCTGGCCGACCGCGCGGAGCAGGAACTCAAGCGCCAGTACGTGAGCCGCAGCCTCTACAACGCGCAAGTGGTGACCACGGTCACGCCGATCGAGCGCAATCGCGTCAACCTGACCTTCACCGTGACCGAAGGCGAATCGGCCCGCATTCGCGAAGTGCACATCGCCGGCAACAAGGACTTCAGCGAATCGACCCTGTTGAGTCTGTTCGACCAGGACAGCGGCGGCTGGCTCAGCTGGTACACCAAGTCCAACCAATACTCGCGCGCCAAGCTCAACGCCGACCTCGAGACCCTGCGCTCGTACTACCTCACGCGCGGCTATCTCGAATTCCGCATCGACTCGACGCAGGTCGCGATCTCGCCGGACCGGCAGGATCTGTCGGTCACGGTCAACATCAGCGAAGGCGAAAAGTTCGTGGTCTCCGGCGTCAAGCTCGAAGGCAACTACCTGGGCCGCGAGGAAGAGTTCAAGACGCTCGTCGCGATCAAGCCCGGCGAGCCCTACAACGCCGAGCAGCTTGCCCAGACGACCAAGGCCTTCTCCGACTATTTCGGCTCCTTCGGCTATGCCTTCGCGCGCGTGAAAGCCACGCCCGAGATCGACCGCACCACCAACCGGGTGGCGTTGACGCTGGAGGCCGAACCCGACCGCCGGGTCTATGTGCGACGTGTCGCCATCGGCGGCAACAACCGCACGCGCGACGAAGTGATCCGGCGCGAGTTCCGCCAGTACGAGGCTTCCTGGTACGACGGCGACAAGATCAAGCTGTCGCGCGACCGCGTCGACCGCCTCGGCTTCTTCACCGAAGTCACGGTCGACACGCAGGAAGTGCCGGGCGTGCCCGACCAGGTCGACCTGACGATCGCGGTGACCGAGAAGCCGACCGGCTCGCTGCAGTTGGGCGCCGGCTTCTCCAGCGCGGACAAGGTCAGCCTGACCTTCGGTATTTCGCAGGAAAACGTGTTCGGCTCGGGCAACTACCTGGGCGTGCAGGTCAACACCAGCAAGTACAACCGTACGCTGTCTCTGATCACCACCGACCCCTACTTCACCAAGGAAGGGATCTCGCGCAGCTTCAGCCTGTATACGACCACCACCCAGCCGTACTACAGCAACATCGACGGCAACTACAAGCTGACCAACGAAGGCGCGACCCTCCGGTTCGGCGTGCCCTTCAGCGAACGCGACACGGTCTTCTTCGGGGCTGGCCTCGAACGCTACGGCTTCGACCCGGGTTCTTCGCTCGCGGGCTATACGCCCAGCTCCTATCAGCGCTACTTCGGCTGCGTGACGAGCAGTGGCGGGGCCCTCCTGTACTGCGGCAACGCCTCGGTCTGGGGCATTCCGCTGACCATCGGCTGGGCCCGTGACAACCGCGACAGTGCATTGGTCCCGACCAGCGGCGTCCTGCAGCGCGCCAACCTCGAGGTCGGCGTCGGTGGCGACATGAAGTACTACAAGACCAGCTACCAGTACCAGCAGTACTTCCCGCTCAACAAGCAGTACACCTTCGCGATCAACGGCGATGTGGGCTATGCCGGGGCCTACGGTGGCCAGGTATACCCGATCTTCAAGAATTTCTATGCCGGTGGCCTGGGCTCGGTTCGCGGCTTCGAGCAGAACTCGCTCGGCCCGCGCGACGTTCCGTTGATCGGCCAGACCGAAGGCGCCGCACTCGGCGGTATCAAGAAGGCGATCTTCAATGCCGAACTGAGCACCCCGTTCCCGGGTGCCGGCAATGACCGCACGCTGCGCCTCTACACCTTCCTCGACGTCGGCAACGTGTTCGGCGACCGCACCCCATGGTCGACCGATGCGCAGTGGGATTCGATCAAGAAGCTGCGCGCATCCGTCGGCCTGGGCATCAGCTGGATCTCGCCGCTGGGTCCGCTGCGCCTGGCCTACGCCTTCCCGGTCGTGTACCAGAAGGAAGATATCGCCCAGCAAATCCCGGAGGATAGAATCCAACGCCTGCAATTCCAGATCGGAACCACCTTCTAATGACTCCATTGTTCCGTGCCGCCTGTGCGCTGCTCGTTCCCGCTTTCATGGCCGTGGCAATGCCCGCCCATGCGCAGGAAACGTTCCGCATCGGTTTCGTCAATCCTGACCGGGTGCTGCGCGAAGCGCTGCCGGCGAAAGCTGCCCAGGCCAAGCTGGAGGCCGAGTTCCTCAAGCGGGAGAAGGATCTGACGGCACAGGGCGCAGCGCTGAAGGCGGCGTCCGAGCAGTTCGAGCGGGAGGCACCGACGCTGTCCGAAAGCCAGCGCGTGATGCGCCAGCGGGCCTTGGTCGACCAGGATCGCGACTTCCAGCGTCGCCGTCGCGAATTTCAGGAAGATCTGAACGCACGGAAGAACGAGGAACTGCAGCAGGTTTACGAGCGCGCCAACCGCGTGGTCAAGCAGGTGGCCGAGGCTGAAAAGTACGACGCGATCCTCCAGGAAGCGATCTACATCAACCCCAAGCACGACATCACCGAAAAGGTGATCAAGGCGCTCAATGCGTCGACCTCGGCCGGCGGCAAGTAGCGCCGTCAATCGGCGTGGCACTGCGACTAGGCGCAATCGTTGAAGCTCTCGGAGGCGAACTCCAGGGCGATGCCGGGCTTTCGATCGAGCGGCTGGCGCCGCTGGCGACAGGGCAGGCCGACGCGATCGCGTTCCTGAGCAATCCCAGGTACCAGAAGGAACTGGCGGCGTCCCGCGCCGGCTGCGTGATCGTTGCACCGTCCATGCGCGAAGCGGCGGCCGCGCGCGGCGCCTTCATCGAGACGCCCGATCCCTACCTGTACTTCGCGCGACTCACCCAGCTCTGGAAGAAGTCCCATGCCAGGCCCGAGGCGCAGCGCATCCACCCCAGCGCGGTGATCGATCCGCAAGCGTCGATCGACCCCAGCGCGCGCATCGGCGCGTTGTGCGTGGTCGAGCGCGGCGCCCGCATCGGTGCCGACACGGTGCTCAAGTCGAACGTGACCGTCAGCGAAGACTGCGTGATCGGTGCGCGCTGCCTGCTGCATCCGGGTGTCGTCATCGGCGCCGACGGCTTCGGACTGGCGCCGCACGAGGGCGCCTGGGTGAAGATCGAGCAGCTCGGCGCGGTGCGCATCGGCGACGACGTCGAGATCGGCGCCAACACCTGCATCGATCGCGGGGCGCTCGAAGACACGGTGATCGAAGACGGCGTCAAGCTCGACAACCTGATCCAGATCGGCCACAACGTGCGCATCGGCCGCCACACGGCGATGGCGGGCTGCGCCGCGGTCGCCGGCAGCGCCACCATCGGCGCCCACTGCACGATCGGCGGCCGGGCCGGAGTGCTCGGCCACCTGACGATCGCCGACCACGTGCACATCTCGTCGACCTCGCTGGTGACGCGATCGATTCTCAAGCCCGGCCACTACACCGGCGTGTTTCCCATCGACGACAATGCCGCCTGGGAAAAGAACGCCGCCACACTCAAGCAATTGCACAGTCTGCGGGACCGGCTGAAGGCCCTGGAAAAAATGACGAAGCAGGACCCCAAACCATGACGACGACGATCGATATTCACGAAATCCTCAAGCTGCTTCCGCACCGATACCCGTTCCTGCTGGTGGACCGCGTGCTCGACATGGAGAAGGGCAAGCGCATCACGGCACTCAAGAACGTGACCATGAACGAGCCGTTCTTCAATGGCCACTTTCCGCATCGCCCGGTGATGCCCGGCGTGCTGATGCTGGAGGCGATGGCGCAGGCCGCGGCCCTGCTGTCGTTCCGCTCGCTCGACATCGTTCCCGACGACAACACCATCTACTACTTCGCGGCGATCGACGGTGCGCGCTTCAAGCGGCCGGTCGAACCCGGCGACCAGCTCATCCTCGAAGTCGAGATCGAACGCATGAAGGCCGGTATTTCCAAGTTCAAGGGCCGCGCCATGGTCGGCACCGAACTGGCTTGCGAAGCCACCCTGATGTGCGCGATGCGCCAGATCAACTGAACCTGCGCTCGGCATGACCCTGATTCATTCGACGGCCATCGTCGACCCCAAGGCCGAGCTCGACCCCACGGTCAGCGTCGGCCCCTATGCCGTCATCGGTGCGCAGGTGCGGATCGGTGCCGGCACCACGGTCGGCGCCCACTGCGTGATCGAAGGCCGGACCACGCTCGGGCGCGACAACCGTGTGTTCCAGTTCGCCTCGCTCGGCGCGGAGCCGCAGGACAAGAAGTACGCGGGCGAGCCGACCCAGCTGGAGATCGGCGACCGCAACACGATCCGCGAATTCTGCACCTTCAACCTCGGCACTGTGCAGGACATCGGCACCACCCGCATCGGTGACGACAACTGGATCATGGCCTACGTGCACATCGCGCACGATTGCCAGCTCGGCAACCAGATCACGATGGCCAACAACGCGACGCTCGCCGGACACGTGCAGGTGGGCGACTGGGCCACCATCGGCGGCCTGACCGGCGTGCTGCAGCGCATGCGCATCGGCTCCCATGCGATGGTCGGCTTCGCCAGCCACGTCGGCAAGGACATCCCGCCTTTCATGGTGGTGGACGGCAATCCGCTGGCGGTGCGCGGCGTCAACCTGGTCGGGCTGCGCCGGCGCGAATTCTCGAATGCGCGCATCGCGGCCGTCCGCGAGATGCACAAGCTGATCTATCGCCAGGGCAAGACGCTCGACGAGGCGCGGACCGCGATCACCGCGCTGGCCGCGGACACACCCGAAGCCGCGGCGGATGCGGCGCTGATGGACGCCTTCCTCGGAAGCTCGGCCAGCGGCATCGCCCGCTGACCGCATCGATGACGGCACACAATTCAGTTTTTCCCCATGCTGCCGCCTGACCCGCGGCGCATGGAACCGGCGCCGCCAGATGCCAGGGATACCGCGGAACCGGCTTCGCCGGGCCGCTGGTATCGCCCCCTTGAGGGGGAGGCGCCTCAGGCGCATCGGGGGAGTTCCATTTCAGCGCGCCGTTTCGCGATGGTCGCGGGCGAGGCCTCGGGAGACCTGCTGGCGGGCCTGATGCTCGATGGACTGCAGGACCGCTGGCCGGCGATGCAGGCGGCCGGCATCGGCGGCCCGCAGATGCTGGCGCGCGGCTTCGAGACCTGGTGGCCCCAGGAAAAGCTGGCGGTGAGCGGCTATGTCGAAGTGCTGCGGCACTATGCCGAGATCGCCGGCATCCGACGCCAGTTGCGCGCCCGGCTGCTGCGCGAGTCGCCAGAAATCTTCATCGGCGTCGATGCGCCGGATTTCAATCTCGACCTGGAAGCCGGCCTGCGCGCGCGCGGCATCAAGACAGCGCATTTCGTCTGCCCCTCGATCTGGGCCTGGCGGCCGGAGCGGGTCGTGAAGCTGCGCGCCGCCGCCGATCACGTGCTGTGCATCTTTCCGTTCGAGCCTGCCTTGCTCGAGAAACACGGCATTGCCGCGACGTATGTCGGCCATCCGCTGGCCAAGGTGATCCCGATGACGCCCGACCGCGACGCCGCGCGCACGGCGCTCGGGCTGGACCCTCAGGCCCAGGTGGTCGCGATCCTGCCCGGCAGCCGGCGCTCGGAGCTGCGCCATCTGGCGGCCTTGTTCTTCGCGGCCGCGTCGCTGATGCTGAAATCCCGGCCCGGGCTGAGCTTCATCTGCCCGGTGCTGCCGAACCTCCGGGCCGAGATGGAACAAGTGCTGCAGGCGAGCGGCCTGGCGGGCCGGGTGACGTTGCTCGACGGCCGCTCCCACACGGCGCTGGCGGCTTGCGACGTCACGCTGATCGCCAGCGGAACCGCCACGCTGGAGGCGGCGCTCTTCAAGCGCCCGATGGTGATCTCCTACCGCGTGAACCCGCTGACCTGGCGCCTGGTCATGAAACGCAAGCAATTGCAGCCCTGGGTCGGCCTGCCCAACATCCTGAGCGGCGAGTTCGCGGTGCCCGAGGTGCTTCAGGATGCCGCGACGCCGCAGGCGCTGGCCGACGCAACGCTGGCCTGGCTCGCTTCGCCGGACAAGGTTCACGCCTTGCAACAACGTTTTTGCGCGATGCACGCAGAATTGCTGCGCGATACGCCGACACTGTGCGCCGATGCAATCCAGAAAGTTCTTGAAGGCTGAGCAGGCCCGGCTGGTCTGGKACGGTCCCGGGCTGCTGGCGGGCGTCGACGAAGCGGGCCGCGGTCCGCTGGCCGGCCCGGTGGTGGCCGCGGCCGTGATCCTCGACGACCAGCGGCCGATCCGCGGCCTGGCCGATTCGAAGACGCTGACCGCGCTGCAGCGCGAGCGCCTCCATGACCAGATCCTGGCCAAGGCCCTGTGCTGCTCGGTCGCGCAGGCCAGCGTCGAGGAGATCGACACCCACAACATCCTGCAGGCGACCATGCTGGCGATGCGGCGCGCGGTCGAGGGCCTGCGGCTGAAGCCGGTCAAGGTGCTGGTCGACGGCAACCGGCTGCCCACACTCAGCGTGCTGGCCGAAGCGATCGTCAAGGGCGACGCCCGGGTCAAGGCGATCTCGGCCGCCTCGATCCTGGCCAAGGTGCACCGCGACCGGCTCTGCGAAGGCCTGCACGCCGAGTTTCCGCAGTACGGGTTTGCCGGCCACAAGGGCTATGGCACGCCCGAGCATCTCGAGGCGCTGCTGCGCCATGGCGCCTGCGTGCACCACCGCCGGTCCTTCAGCCCGGTCGCCGCGGCGCTGGCGCGGGCGGCCGATCCAGCGTCCGGCCTGAGCGGGAGCCCCGCGTGAGCGCCGCGCCGCGCCGCCCCAGGCAAGCTCGCACCGCAGTGCGAAGCACGAAGGTTTCCAAATGAGCGTTGACGACGTCAGCCACGTCACTTCGAGGGACAACCCGCTCCTCAAGGAACTGCGCAAGCTCGCCCACGACCCGGGCGCCTACCGCAAGAACGGCCGCGTCTGGCTCGAAGGCGACCACCTGTGCCGCGCCGCGCGCGAGCGCGGCGTGCGGCCGGCGGTCGCGGTGTTCGCCGAATCGTTCTGGCCGGCGGTGCGCCACGAATGGGCTGGCGCGGCCGCCAAGACCGTGGTGCTGGCCGACGCGCTGCTGGCCGGGGTCAGCGGCCTCGAATCGCCGGCACCGATGGGCTTCGTGCTCGACCTGCCGGCCCGGCCCGCGGTCGAAGCGATGGCTCCGACCGTGGTGCTCGACCGCCTGCAGGACGCCGGCAATGTCGGCTCGATCCTGCGCAGCGCCGCGGCCTTCGGCTTTGTCCAGGTGGTCGCGCTCAAGGGCACGGCGGCGCTGTGGGCGCCCAAGGTGCTGCGCGCCGGCATGGGGGCCCACTTCGGCCTGCGGCTGATCGAAGGCGTCGAAATCGACGCCCTGGACGCGCTCGCGGTGCCCTGGATCGCCACCAGCTCGCACCGCGGCGACTGGCTGCATCGCACCCGGCTGCCGTTTCCCTGCGCCTGGCTGATGGGGCACGAAGGGCAGGGCGTCTGCGCCGAACTGGAGGCCAAGGCGTCGCGCCATGTGCGCATTGCGCAGCCGGGCGGCGAGGAATCCCTCAACGTAGCCGCTGCGGCGGCGATCTGCTTGTATG
>NZ_JBFUCI010000130.1:0-14521 GCF_056405335.1 Variovorax sp. P1_H12_2 | reverse complement strand
GTGGTGCAKAGCCTCGTGAGCACGTTCTGGTCGGAGGGCGCCAGCATGTCCGGCTACATCCTCATGGCCTTGATCATTCTTCTGCGGCCGCGCGGACTGATGGGGCGGGCATGATGCGCGACCAGCGGCTTCCCCTCCACCTCCTCGCGATCCTGGCGCTGGCCGGCGGCCTGGCGGTGGCGATGCCCAGCCTCGCGACCGCGACGCAATGCGTGGTCATGGCCGTCGCCGCGCTCGGCGGCACCTTCCTGCTTGGCAAGGTGGGCCTGCTCTCGTTCGCGCAGGCGGCGTTCTTCGGCGCCGGTTCCTATGCGGCCGGGCTGGCCGGCTTGCACCTGCATGCGGGCGCGCTGGGCATGCTTGCGGCGGGCGTGGCCGTCGCAGCCTTCGCGGGCTTGCTGGTCGGCTGCATCGCCACGCGGCGACGCGGCGTCTACTTCATCATGATGACCCTCGCGCTGGGGCAGTTGGCATTCTTCATCGCCTATGCCTGGTCGGACCTGACCGGCGGCGACAACGGACTGGCCTCGGTGCCCCGCGGCGCGCTCATGATCGGCGGCTTCGAGCTGACGCCGCTGGAAACGCCGGCTGCCTTCTACGGCTTCTGTGTCGCGTGCCTGGTGGTGACCTATGCCGCCTTGCACGGCGTCAGTCGCTCTCCTTTCGGCTCCGTGCTCGCAGCCATCCGGGAAAACGAAGATCGCGCGATCGCCGCGGGCTACAACGTCTACTGGTTCAAGGTGGGCGCGATCGTCATGTCGGCGGCCGCCACCGGCGTCGCCGGTGCGTTGTACGCCATGTTCCTGAGATTCGTTCCGCTCAGCAACATCGACTTCGCCATGGTCAATCACCTGGTCCTGGTGACGTTGATCGGAGGCACCGGTTCCCTGATGGGCGGCGTGCTCGGCGGCGTCGCGTACGAACTCCTGAGCCACTTCCTTGTCGGTCTCTGGGAACGATGGCTTCTGCTGCTCGGGCTGGCGCTCATCTTCATCGGCGTGTGGATGCAGTCGGGCCTGTGGGGATTGCTCGAAGCACTGGCGCGGCGCGTGCGCGGCGGCCAAGACAAGAAGGCTTTCCAATGAACGCGGCCACGCTCGAAGTCAAGAACCTGAGCCTGAATTTCGGCGCCTTCCAGGCGCTGACCGATGTGAACTTCAGCATCGCCCCTGGAGGCGTGCATGCCTTCATCGGTCCCAATGGCGCGGGCAAGACTTCGCTCTTCAACTGCATCACGGGCCTTCGCAAGCCAAGCCAGGGCGAAATCCTGCTGGGCGGCCTGGACATCGTGGCCATGAGTCCGCAGCGACGGGTGCGGCGGGGCCTGGCGCGGTCCTTCCAGGTGACCAACATCTTCCCCGAGTTGTCCGTCGTCGAGAACGTCCGGCTGTGCATCCAGGCCATGCGGGGCAAGTCCTCGTTCAATCCCCTGCCCTCGCGCCGGATTCAGGCCGCGCTTGGCGAGGAGGCCATGGTCTTGCTGGAGGAGCTGGGACTCCACCCGCATGCCGACCGCGCCGCGGCCAATCTGCCGCACGGATTGCAGCGCCGGCTGGAGATCGCGATGGCCCTCGCGGCGGACCCGCGTGTGCTTCTGCTGGACGAGCCGACCTCCGGCATGGGCGTGGACGACCTGCAGGAGATGACCGCGCTGATTTCCCGCCTGGGCAAGACGCGCACGGTCATCCTGATCGAGCACAACATCAAGCTCGTCATGTCGATCAGCCGCGACGTCACGGTGCTGCACCGCGGTTCGGTCCTGGTGTCCGGCGAGCCACACGCCGTCGCGGGTCATCCGGAGGTCAAGAGCGCGTACCTGGGGAGCCAAGCGTCATGCTGAAAGTCAGTCAACTTCACGCGTACTACGGCAAGAGCCACATCCTCCAGGGCGTCGACCTGCACGTCGGCGACGGCGAGATCGTCGGACTGCTGGGCCGAAACGGCGCGGGCAAGACCACCACGCTGGCGTCCATCGCCGGCCTGATGCGCGGCTCGAAGGGAAGCATCGTGCTGGGCACCGAGTCGATCCTGCAGCTTCCCGCCTACCAGATCGCGCAACGCGGCATCAGCCTGGTGCCGGAGCATCGCGGCATCTTCAAGACCCTCTCGGTCCTGGAGAACCTTCAGATCGCCGAGCGTCCCGGCTCGAAGTGGCATCTTGCCGACATCTTCGGCATGTTCCCCCGGCTGTCCGAACGGCAACGCAACGGAGGCGCCGAACTCTCGGGGGGCGAGCAGCAGATGCTGGCGATTGCGCGTGCGCTGCTGAACAACCCCCGGGTCCTGCTGCTCGACGAGCCGACGGAGGGACTCGCCCCGGTCATCGTCGACGAGTTGCGCCAGGTGGTGCGAAGGGTCCGCGATGCGGGCGTGCCGGTCCTGCTCGTCGAGCAGAACCTGAGCTTCTGCATGGACCTGGCGGACCGCCACTACATCCTCGAGCAAGGGGCGATCGTCCACGAGATCCACCGGCAGGCCTTCGGCGCCGAGCGCGCCGTCTACGAGCACTACCTGAGCGTCTGAACTGCAACCCTCCCCATCGGCACCTTCATCCGGCGCCCTCGAATCCATGAAAGAAGACATCTGGCGCTGGTCGGCCACCGACGTGGCCGAGCGCATTCGTGCGAAAGACATCAGCAGCCGCGAGGCGGTGCGCTCGTGTCTCGAGCGGATCGACCGGATCAATCCTGGCGTGAACGCCGTCGTTTCGCTGCAAGCCGAGGCGGCCTTGGCTGCCGCGGACGCGGCCGACCGCGCGGTCGCCGCCGGAGAACCGCTGGGGCTGCTCCATGGCGTCCCGATCACCACCAAGATCAACGTCGACCAGGCGGGACTTCCCACCACCAACGGCGTCGTCGCGCTGGCGGACCAGGTCGCGGCGTCGGACAGTCCGGTCGTCGCCAATCTCCGGCAGGCGGGGGCCGTGATTCTCGGGCGCACCAACACGCCGGCGTTCTCGATGCGCTGGTACACCGAGAACGACCTGCACGGGCGAACGCTGAATCCCTGGAATCCGGAGGCGACGCCGGGCGGATCGAGCGGAGGCGCCTCGGTGGCGGTGGCCACGGGCATGTGCGCGATCGGCCACGGCAACGACGGTGGCGGGTCGCTGCGCTATCCCGCCTACTGCACCGGCACCGTGGGTTTGAGGCCTTCGTTCGGCCGCGTGCCCGCGTTCAACGGAACCGCCTCGGGCGAGCGCCAGCTCTCGCTGCAATGGGTCTCGGTGCAAGGCGCGATCACGCGGACCGTCGCGGATTCGCGGCTGGCCCTGCGGGCGATGGTGGCACCGGACCCTCGCGACCCGTGGCATGTGCCGTTGCCGATCGAGATGCCCGAGTGCCCGAAGCCTTGCGTGGCCGTGAGCATCGACCCGGCGGCTGTCGGCGTGCATGACAGCGTGCGGGACCACGTGCTCAAGGCCGCATCGATTCTGGCCAGCGCCGGCTACCTCGTCGAGCGCTGCGATCCGCCCGATGTCGCCGCGTCGGCCCGGGCCTGGAACGACTTCGCCCAGGGTGAATCGAGAATGTCCCTGGCGCCGCAGGTGAGAGCGCTCGGCGATGCGAACAGCGTGCGCGCTTTCGAGCTGATGATGAACCGCACCCCCCACCTCGACACCCGGGCCCTGATGCAGGTTGCGGCTTCGCGGGCGACACTGCTGCGAAACTGGCAGTTGTTCATGGAATCGCATCCCCTGGTCCTCTGTCCGGTCGCCATGGAGCCGGCCTTGCCTTATGGCGTGGACATCGAGAGCGACCAGACGGTGGACAGACTCTACCGCTCGCACACCTTCCTCTTCGCCACCGCATTCCTCGGCCTGCCCTCGATCTCGGTCCCCACGGGCGTGGTCGACGGTGTCCCGATGGGTGTGCAGATCATCGGCCGGCGCTTCCGGGAAGACATGGTGCTGGACGCGGCGCACGTGATCGAGCAGGTCTGCGGAGTGCCGACGCCCATCGATCCAACACAGTTCAACCACTGATCCACAAAGAGAATCATGAAAAATCTTCCTTCAGACATCTGGAAATGGGACGCCGTCGACATCGCTCGCGGCATTCGCAGCGGCACGATCTCGAGCCGCGATGCGGTGCAGGCGAGCCTGTCGAGAATGGCGGCGGTCAACCCCCGGCTCAACGCCGTCGTGGTCGACCTCGGCAAGCAGGCGATGGCCGACGCGGACGCCGCGGACGCTGCCGTGGCGCGCGGCGACGACGTCGGACCCCTGCATGGCGTGCCCGTCAGCATCAAGATCAACGTCGACCAGAAGGGCCAGGCCAACAGCAACGGCGTCGTGGCGTTCGCGGACAACATCGCGACCGACGACAGCCCCGTGGTCGCCAACCTGCGTTCCGCGGGCGCCGTGTTCGTGGGTCGTACCAACACGCCGGCATTCTCGGCGCGCTGGGCCACGGACAACGACCTGCATGGCAACACCCTGAATCCCTGGTCGCTCGACCACACGCCGGGTGGCTCGAGCGGCGGCGCGTCCGCGAGCGTGGCGGCCGGCATCACGCCCATCGCGCATGGCAACGATCTGGCGGGGTCCATTCGCTACCCCGCCTACTGCACGGGCATCGTGGGCCTGCGCCCCAGCTTCGGCCGCGTGCCCGCATTCAACCCGTCCGCCAAGGTCGAGCGCTCCCTGTCGATGCAATGGATGTCGGTCCAGGGGCCGCTTGCGCGCCGTGTCGCCGACGTGCGCCTGGCGCTGGAGGTCATGTCGAAGGCGGACCTGCGCGACCCGTGGTGGGTCAATGCGCCGTTGCAAGGCGCAAGGCCACCGGGGCCTCTTCGCGTCGCCCTGTCGGTGGATCCCAGTGGCACCGGCGTTCATCCTCATGTCGAGGCCGCGCTGCACAAGGCCGCGCGCGCCCTGGCGGCGGCAGGGTATGCGGTGGAAGCGGTCGATCCGCCCGACATGGCGGCCATCGCTGAAGACTGGCATGTGCTGTCGCGCGCCGAAGCACCGCGATTCATGCTGGAGGGTGTCCACGCCCACGGCGATGCGGGCATCAAGAAGGCCGTTCTCTGGCACATGGAGAATCCCCGGCGCCCTACGCCCGACGAGTACATGGACGCACTGGCGCGGCGCGCGGCATGGGTGCGCAAGTKGAACGCCTTCCTGGCGCAGTACCCGCTCGTGCTGTGCCCCGTCTCGCTGGCCCCACCCTTCCGACAGGGCGCGGACGTCTCGACCGAGGAGGTGTTCAACGAGATCGTCCGTACACAGGCGCCGTCCTTCGCAGTGCCGTTGCTGGGCCTGCCCGCGATCTCCGTCCCGACCGGCGTCGAGCAAGGATTGCCGACCGGGGTCCAGCTGATCGCCGCGCGCTTCCGCGAAGACCTGGTGCTGGAGGCCGCGGAAGTGATCGAAGGCCACTGTCCGATGGCCACGCCCATCGATCCCTCGTTCTGAGCGGTGCGCGTTTCCCGGCTTGATCGCCGGGATCCGGCTGGCACACGGTGCTCGCGGCTCCGGCGCGCCCGGGGTCGCCAACAGCGACAGTTCACGGCACCGGGCCGGCGCCAGACCTGCCGACGAAATCGTCGAGATCGATGCGACGGGCCATGTGCCAGGAGTCGTCGTTGCGAAACGGTGTGGTCAGGACCACCCGCCCTTGGGCATTGCGGTACCAGGTGCTCATTCCCTTGTGGCTCCAGATCATCCGGTCGTGCGCCGCCTGCACGCGCTCGTTGAACGCCAGGCAGAGATCCGGTTTCACCATGATCTCGAAGTCGGCGCCATACCGCGCGATGGCTTTCTGGATGATTCCCAGGATGTAGTTCACCTGCGTCTCGATCGCGGCCACCACGCTGCCTCCATGGCCCAGCCCGGTATTCGGCCCGGAGAGCACGAAGAAGTTGGGAAACTCGGGGACCGTCATGCCCATGTAGGCCTCGGGACCACGGCGGGCCCACGCGTCACGGATCGACAACCCGTTCTTTCCATAGAGTTCGAACGAGGCGAGCATGTTGACGGCGTCGAAGCCCGTCGCGATCACCAGGATATCGACGGGAAAACGCTCGCCGGCCGTCGACACGACGGTGTCGCCCTCGACTTCGGCGGCGCCGTCGGTCACCAGGTGCACGTTGTCGCGCCGCAGTGTCCGATACCACCCGTTGTCCAGCAGCATGCGCTTTCCGAACGGCGGGTAGTCGGGCAGTACGCGGGCCAGCAGATCCTGCCGCGGCCCGAGTTCGGCCTTGACGTACTCGGTGAAGTATTCGCGGTGCTTGTCGTTTTGTGCGTTGATCGCACGATCCTGATGGGGCCAGGACGGATCCACCTGAAGCGAGGAATGAACGCGGTCATTGAAGATCCACGCCAGTCGTTGCCTGTACCACTGCTGGTAAAAAGGAAGCTCGGCCAGAAGAAATCGTTTGCCGGCGCCGATGGGCATCCGGAATTTCTCGAATGGCGCCGCCCACTGCTTCGAACGCTGGAAGACGGTCAGTGCGCCGACCTGCGGCGCGATGGCCGGGACGATCTGCATCGCCGTAGCACCGTTGCCGATCACCGCGACCCGTTTGCCCGCAAGGTCGACGCCTTCCGGCCAGCGCGCGGTGTGGAAGCATGGCCCCTTGAAATCACTCAGGCCCTTGATGGGCGGCAGTTTCGGCGTGTTCAGATAGCCGACCGCGCCGATCAGCACGTTGGCTTGCAGCTGTTCGGTCTGGTCGCCCTCTTCCATCGTGACTTGCCAGCGCGCGGACGCTTCGTCGTAGCGAGCGCTCTGCACCTTGGTGCCGAAACGGATGCTGTTCAAGACACCATGCTCGCGGGCGACCCGTTCCAGGTAGGCCTGGATTTCATGCTGGAGCGCGAAATGCATGCTCCAGTCGTTGTTGGCAAACGAGAAGGAGTAGATGTGGCTCGGTGTGTCGACGCCACATCCCGGATAGCGGTTCTCGTGCCAGGTCCCGCCCAGGTTGGAGTTCTTCTCGATGACGACGTAGCGGATGCCCGCGCGCTGCAGCCGGATCGCCGCGCACAGGCCGGCAATGCCGGCGCCGATGATCACGACCAGGAAGTCCGATGGCACATCGACAGCGTCAGGCTGGTCGAGGGCGAAGGCCTTGTCCAGACCGAGGCCGGCAGCGACGATGGCCCCGTAGCCGTCGGGAATCCTTTCTCCGGTACTCTGCCGCATCATCTGCGTCAGCAGATCCTCGTCCGGCGCTGGCAGCACCGGGGCGGCTCCGCCTTTCCAGGCCAGGATGGCCTTCGCCGCCGCGGCGCGGATCTCGCTGCGTGTGGCTTCATCGAGGCCGCCCGAGTCCAGTTCATCAAGACCCGGCGCCCGGGCGCAACGGAAGCGCTCCGACAGCCATTGCATGTCCCCCGTGAGGTGAAGCAGCATCATCAACAGCGTCGGGATATTGGCGTCAGGCAGCGCCTCCCTCAGCTTGCGCTCCCAGCTGCCAGCGGTGTTCGATCGATCGTCGCTCATGGAATCCTTCACTTGAGATCCGATGCGCTTGAGCGCCGAGCTACTTCTGGGCTTCCGAGATCATCTTCCAGCGGCCATCCCGCACCTGTGCGATGCGGACATCGCGCAAGCCCAGATGATCGTTCGGCTTGAACTGGATGGTCGGAACGCCGAACAAATCGCCGCCGGTGTAGCTGAAGGTGTCCAGCACCTTGCCCAGCGAGTCGGCCGTGAGGTTCTTTCCGGCCTTCTCGGCAGCGCGTACGAACAGATCCGCCTTCAGGTAGCCGATGGTCGAAAACGGCGAAGGGTCGGCATTGAATCGTTCCTTGTAGGACTTGATCCAGGCTGCCAGCTGAGGCGTCGCGCCTTCCGCATACGGATGTGGAAAGTTCACCGTCGCGTAGAGACCATCCACCACCGCGCCGCCCAACTGGTGCAGGGTCGCGGAATACGCCGAAGCCGTGACCATGAAGCCGGGCTTCCAGTCCAGCTTGCGCGCCTCGCTCATGATGCCGATGGTTTCCCGGGTGGAGCCACCGATCACGATCAGGTCGCAGCCAGCATTCTTGACTCGAGCCACCTGTGAAGAAAAGTCGGTCGATCCACGGCGGAACGAGACTTTCTCGCAGAGCGGAAGACCCAGTTCCTTCGTGATCGAAGTCAGGCCCGCGATCACGTCCTTGCCGAAGTCGTCGTCCTGGTAGATGACGCCCACGTTCTTGTAGTTGCCGGCCTTGACAAGGTAGCGAACGCCAATCACGACCTGCCCCTCGTAGGGCATGTCGATCGAGAACTTGTAAGGGCTGAGTGGCTCGTAGGTGACCGGCACGGGGGCGGCCGGAAAGAGGCTCGGCACGTTCTTCTCGAGCGCCATCGGAATCGTGGCCACGGCAATCGAGGAGCCGAGCGTATTGATCAGCGCGAACACGTCGTCCTTGTCGAGCAGCTTGCGCGCGGCGAGCACGCCTTTCTTGGTATCCCAGCCCGAGTCCTCGACGATCAGCCGGACCTTGCGGCCGTTCACGCCGCCCGCGGCATTGACCTCGTCGAAACGCATCTGCATGCCATGGCGAAAGTGTTCCCCCAACATGGCCACGGGCCCCGAGAGGTCCTGGATCGAGCCGACCACGATCTCGGCGTCGGTCACGCCCCCGGCCTGGCCAGCACCCGGCAGCATCATCACGGCAGCCAGCGCGATCGGCATCCAATTCATTCTGACGAACAGCTTCATGAAAAGTCTCCTTCTTGGTTATTGACGTAGGGATTGGCGTTGACTCGGGCCCGGTGCTAGATCGCCTCAGCCAGACCCCTGCCGTACATCGTCTCGATCAGAGGCAGGTACTTCTGATTGACGAGCTTTCGCTTGAGCTTCATCGTCGGGGTGAGCTCTTCGTCCTCGACACCGAGCTTGCGATCGATCAACTTGAACTTCTTGATCTGCTCGACGCGAGCGAATCGGCCATTGACCTCGGTGATCACGCTCTGGATCAGCGCGTGAATCTCGGGCGTGCGGCAAAGGCTCGCATAGTCCGAGAATGCGATGCCTTGGGCCTGCGCGTATTTCTCGATGTTCTCGTGGTCGATCATGACCAGGCACACGAGGTAGGGTCGCCGGTCGCCGATCACGACCGCGTCGGAGATGTAGGGTGAGAACTTCAATTCGTTCTCGATCTCCGATGGCGTGATGTTCTTTCCACCCGCGGTAATGATGATGTCCTTCAGGCGGTCCTTGATGCGCAGATAGCCATCGGCGTCCAGCTCGCCGACGTCGCCCGTGTGCAGCCATCCATTCGACAGCGCTGCCTGCGTGGCCTCGGCCTGGTTCAGATAGCCCGCAAAAACGTTGGGGCCCCGAGCCAGTATCTCGCCGTGTTCCGACAGCCGGATCTCGCAGCCGGGAATCACCGTGCCCACGGTGCCCAGCCTGGCGGCGCCCAAGGGGTTCGCGGTCAGGATGCCGCTGCATTCCGTCTGCCCATAGAGCTCGATCACTTCGATCCCCAGGGCGCTGTACCACTCCAGCAAGCGGACCGAGATCGGCGCGGCGGCGGAACAGAGCACGCGACAACGCTGCAAACCGATCGCAAGCCGGATATTCCGCAGCACCGCCCGGCTCATGACGCCGTGAGCGATGCGCAGCCACAGGGGGGCGCTGCTGTGTGACAGGCGATGCGCCGCCATCCGCGCGCCCAGCCGGATCGCCCAGCCATAGGCACGCCGCTGGAATGGCGTGGCTTCGCTCAAGCGAATCTGGATCGCGGAGTAGAACTTCTCCCAGGTGCGCGGCACACCGARGATCATCGTCGGCTGGATCTCCCTGATGTTCTCCGCCACGGCGTCGGGGTTCTCGACGAAGTTCACGACGGTGCCGGACAGCAACGAGGCCATCAGTCCCCCAATGCGCTCGGCGACATGGCACAGCGGCAGATAGCCCATGCGTTCGTCGCCCGCATGTTGCTTCAACACCTTGCTTGCGATGGCGTCCATCGCAAACAACACGTTGCGGTGGGTCAGCATCGCGCCCTTGGGCCGTCCGGTCGTTCCGGAGGTATAGACCACGATCGCGGTGTCCGAGGCATGTGTCTGCTGCGAACGCCGGGTCCAGTCGTCCGGCCTCTGCGCGGCGGCATCGCGGCCCAACCGGATGAACTGTTCCCATTCCATCACCATCGGATCCGCGAATTCGCTCAGGTGCTCGGTATCGAAGACGACGATGCGGCGCAGGCCAGGCAGGCGATCTCGCACGGACAAGACCTTGTCCAGTTGCTCGTCGTTCTCGACGAAGACATGGACCGCACCGCAGTCCTGCAGCAGGTATTCCACCTGCTCGGAGGAGTCCGTCGGGTAGACGCCCGTGCTGACACCTCCCGCGGTCAGGATCCCGAGGTCTGCGAATGCCCATTCGCGCCGGGTGTTGGACAGCACGGCGGCGGTCTCGCCAAGCTCGAAGCCGAGATGCATGAGGCCCATCGCCACATGGCAGACGGCCTGGCCCAGATCGGCCCAGGTGCTCTCTTCCCAGATGCCCAGGACCTTCTGCCGAAAGACGACTTCGTTCGCACGCCGTTCGACCCATTGGTGAAACAGGCCGGCGATGGTCTCGTCCTGCCCTGACGTCGGGGTGTTGAGATTGTTCATGTCGTCAGTTCCAGGTCTTGCGCCGCTTCCAGCGTTGCTCGCCGCGCACACCATCGGCCTTGATCCCGAGGTAGTACTCCTTGACGTCAGGGTGGTTTCCCAGCATCTCGCTCGTCCCCTCCAGCACGATGCGGCCCACCTCCATGACGTAGGCATAGCTGGCGGTTCGCAATGCGATCCGGGCGTTCTGCTCGACCAGGAGGATTGTCGTTCCGTGTTCGCGGTTGATACGCGTGATGATGGAGAAGATCTCTTCCGTCAACCGTGGCGAAAGACCCAGGCTGGGCTCGTCGAGCAGCAGGAGCCGCGGCCGGATCAGCAGGGAGCGGGCGATCGCCAGCATCTGCTGCTGCCCCCCGGAAAGCTGGCCCGCCAGATGCCCGGCACGTTGACGCAGCTCCGGAAAGTAGCCGTACGCGGACTCGATGTCCGCGCCGACGTCGGCATCCGACCGGATATAGGCACCCAGTCGAAGGTTCTCGTGGACCGTGAGCAAGGGAAATACCTCGCGCCCCTCGGGCGCGTGCGCGACGCCGGCGTGGACGATCCGTTCCGGCGACAAGCCATCGACACGCTCGCCGGCCACCTGGATGCTTCCCTTCGTGGGCTTCAGGACACCGGAGATGGACTTCAGTATCGATGTCTTTCCGGCGCCATTGGCACCGAGCAGGGCGACGATCACGCCTTGCGGCACTTCGAGCGACACGCCCCGGATCGCGGTGACCGGCCCATAGGCCGCTTCGATGTTGCGCAAGGCGAGCATGGGGGTAGCGCTCACGACTGGACTCCCAGGTAGGCTTCGATCACCAGCGGGTGCGACTGCACTTCCTGCACACTGCCCTCGGCCATCACGCTGCCTTCGTTCAATGCCAGGACACGATCGGATACCTGACTCACCAGGCTCATGTCGTGTTCGATCATGAGTACCGTGATGCCGAAGCGGCGCTTGATATCAAGGATCCAGTAGCCGATGTCTTCGCTTTCCTCGGCGTTCAGCCCCGACGAGGGCTCGTCCAGCAGCAGCAGCCTTGGCTGGCTGCACAGCGCGCGGCCGAGCTCGATCACCTTGCGCACGCCGTACGGCAAGGCGCCGACCTGGGTGTCGCGGTAGCGATGCAGGTCCAGAAAATCGATCACCTCCTCCACCGCTCGGCGACTCTCCAGCTCGACCTCCCACATGGCCTTGCCGAACCATGATTCGGCAAGGAAGCCACGCTGCCGGAATCGATGCCTGCCGACCAGCAGGTTCTCGAGCACGCTCGCGTGATCGAACAGTTCGAGGTTCTGGAAGGTCCTGGCAATGCCCAGCCGGGCGACGCGGTGCGCCGGCACCGCGGTGAAGTCGACGCCGTCGATGAACATGCGACCGGCAGTGGGGGCGTAGATCCTGCTGAACAGGTTGAACAAGGTGGTCTTGCCGGCGCCGTTGGGGCCGATGATGCAGAAGATCTGGGCCGGCTCCACACTGAAGCTCACGTCCTTCACCGCCACCAGTCCCCCGAACTGCACCTTCAGGTGCTCCGCGCGAAGCAAGGTCATTGCAGACGCTCCGTGCGCAGAAAGTGGCGTTCGCGCGTGAACACGGAGGCCGGGCAAAGCGGGAACAGCTCCAGGTAGGTGCGAAGCTTGAGCCATCGTCCGTACAGGCCTTTGGGCTCGACCAGGACGAAGAACAGGATCACCAGTCCGAATACGATCGGCTGCAGGCCGGTCTGCTGAGCGACGAAAGCCGGGAGGTGATCCTTGAGGATCGCAATGGCCTGAGGCAATGCGATCACGAAGGCTGCGCCAAGAACCGCGCCCTGCATCCACACCACGCCGCCGATCACCACCATCATCAACAGTTCGATCGACAGACTCAGGCCGAACTGCTCCGGGCTGAGATAGGTCATCATGTGGGCATACAGCGCGCCTCCCAGTCCCGCCATCAGCGCCGAGAGGGCGAAGGCGAAAGTCTTGAACAGTGCGACGTTCACGCCCATCGACTGCGCCGAGACTTCCGAATCCCGTATCGCCTTGAGCGCACGGCCAGTGGGGCTGCGCAACACATTGAGGACCACCAGCATGCAAAGAACGAGGACCGCGAGGCACAGGTAGTAGAAAGCTGCGCCGGTGATCGCAACGCCCCCCAGCGTCGCATTGGGCACGGCCAGGCCGCTGCTGCCGCCCGTCACGGTCTCCCAATGGGAGATCAGGATCTCGACAATGAATCCGAACGAGAACGTGGCGATGRCCAGGTAGAGGCCTCGCAAGCGCAGTGCCGGAAATCCGATCACCAGGCCCAGCACGGCGGCAATCCCACCCGAGAGCGCCAGCGAAAGCAGCAGAGGCACACCCCGCGCCAGAAGCACGGCCTGCGCATAGGCGCCCGCTGCGACAAAGGCCGCATGGCCCAGCGAGACCAGGCCCGTCACGCCCGTCAGCACGACGAGGCCGATGCCGATCAGGCTGTAGATGAGGATGAAGGTCAGTTGCGCGACGGCATAGCTCGGCAAGACCATGGGTGCGAACAGCATTCCCACGAGCAGCAGGCCGTACCAGAACACCTGGTCGCCACGCTTGAGCAGGCGGATATCGATGCGATAGTTCTTCTTGAAGTCGTAATGCACGGCTAGACCTTCTTCCGAATCTGGGCTGAAAACAGACCTGCGGGCCGCAGCATCAGCACCAGCAGGACCAGGACATGGGGCGCCGCGTCCTTGAATCCTTYGGGCAGATAGAGCCCCGCCAGCGACTCGCACAGACCCAGAATCAAGCCGCCCGCGACTGCGCCAGGAATGCTCCCGAATCCGCCGATCACAGCCGCGGGAATCGCCATGACGCCCACGCTGCCCATGTTGATATGGACGAAGGTGATTGGCGCCATCAGTATCCCGGCTACCGCGGCAAGCCCCCCGCTCAGCGCCCACACCTTGGCGTTGGTCTTCGATACCGGGATGCCGATGTAGTACGCCGCCAATTGGTTTTGCGAAGTCGCCCGCATGGCCAGGCCGAGCTTGGCGGTGCGGAAGAAGTAGAACAGCGCGATGCACAAGGTTGCCGTCGAACACACGATGACAATGTGCTCGATGGAAATCCGCGATCGCAACAGATCTACCAACTCGCCCTGATAGGGGACACGCAAGTGGTGGGTGTCGGTGCCCCAGCCGGGCACGGCCGAGGCCAGGCCACGCGCGATCATGCCGATCGCCAGTGTGACCATGACCACGGAGATGGTGGACTCCCCCTCGATGGGCCGCAGGATGAAGCGCTCGACGGCAGCCCCCAGGAGGGCCGTCCCCATCACCGCGACCAGCCCGCTGACGACGAGGGGCCAATGCCACAGCTCGGCCATCGTGTAGGCAAAGTACGCACCGATCATCATCAGCTCGCCCTGGGCGAAATTGACGGTTTCGGTCGCCTTGTAGATCAGTACAAAGCCCAGGGCGATCAAACCGTACACACAACCCACGGCCAATCCACTGATGATGATCTGCATGCCTTTGGTTCCTGCTGATGCTGCGTCGATGCATGTGGCGGCGGAGACCGCCGCCACGGTGCCTACTTGTAGATGTCGGGCTTCACCTCGGGCCCACCCTGGCTGTAGTCCTTGAAAGGACCGTCGCGCATTGCGACTGCCGCGCCCACGCCCTTCTCCTCGGCCACCTGGACAAACTCCGCCGCTTCGCGGGTATTGCGCATGACGATGTCGAAGACCGGGCCAATGAGGGAAGACTCCTGCACGCCCATGCGGTCGTAGACATGGTTGGTGATGTACTTCATGGCCGCAAGCTGGGTCACGGGAATGTTGGCCAACTCGTTCACGTACTCCCAGACCTTCGCGTCCAGCTCCTCGATCGGATAGGAGAAGTTGATGAGCCCGACTTCCTCGGCCTCCTTGCCCGACAGCGAACGGCCCGTGAGTGCATAGTGCTTGGCCTTGGCAAGGCCCAGCCGATACACCCACA
>NZ_JBFUCI010000129.1:0-14530 GCF_056405335.1 Variovorax sp. P1_H12_2 | reverse complement strand
CCGCGGCACGCTGGGCGGGAGCCTGGTGCATGCCGATCCCTCGGCCGACTGGATCTCCAGCCTGGCCGCCATCGGCGCCGAAGTGCTCATCGCCGGGCCTTCGGGCCAGCGCCGCATGCAGATCGACGCCTTCATGACCAGCGTCTTCGAGGTCGACCTCGGCCCGGGCGAGATGCTGGAAGCGGTGCGCATCCCGCGCCTGTCGCGCAGTGCGCGCTGGGGCTATCACAAGCTGTGCCGCAAGACCGGGGAGTTCGCCCATGCGATCGGTGTGGTGCTGCACGATCCGGAACGCGCCGTGTGCCGCGTGGTGCTCGGCGCGACCGAATCGAGGCCGATCGTGATGCGCGATGCGCGGCCCCTGTTTCCCGACGGCCGCCGTCTCGACGTCGATGCCGCCCGCAAGCTCCTGACCGATGCCGGCCATGCCGATGCATTGGACAACCAGATTCACCTCGCCGCGTTGAAGCGCGCCGTCGACCGGGCCGAACAGCCATGAAAACGATTCAGCTGACCGTCAATGGAAAGGCCGTCTGCGCGACGGCCGTCGAACCGCGCACCCAACTCGCCGATTTCCTGCGCGATTCGCTGGACCTGACCGGCACCCACCTGGGCTGCGAGCATGGCGTCTGCGGCGCCTGCACGCTGATGATCGACGGCGTGCCGGCGCGCTCCTGCATCACGCTGGCGGTGGCCTGCGACGGCGCCAGCATCACGACCATCGAAGGCATGGACGACGATGTCGTGATGCGTGCCCTGCGCGCGGCCTTCTCGCGCGAACATGCGCTGCAGTGCGGCTACTGCACGCCCGGCATGCTGGCCTCGGCCCATGACGTGGTGCTGCGCATGCCCGACGCCACCGAGCAGGACATCCGCTATGCGATGAGCGGCAACCTCTGCCGCTGCACCGGCTATGTCGGCATCGTGCGCGCCGTGCAGAGCGTCATCGCGGAACGCAAGGCGGCCGGGATCATCGCCGCGGTCAGCGCGCGCGAGACGCTGGGCCCGGTCGGTTCGGGCCATGCGCCGCCGATGGCGGCGGGCAGCACGGGCAGCGGGGGCACCGCTGCGGCGGCCAGGGCCGTGCCGGTCGCCAGGGCGCCCGATCCGGCGCCAGCCGGCAAGGCCGCTGCGGTCCGTCCGGCGGTCGACAGCAGCAAGCCGATGACCACGCTGAACCAGAGCTTCAGCGTCGACTTCCCGCGTGACAAGGTCTGGGATTTCTTCGGCCGCCTGGCCGACGTGACCACCTGCCTGCCCGGCGCATCGCTGCTGGCGCCGCCGACCGACACCCATGTCGAGCCGAAGCTGCGCATCAAGGTGGGCCCGATCGTGGCCGACTTCGAGGGCGCGGCCGATGTGGAGCGCGATCCCGCCAACTTCAGCGGCACCATCTTCGGCAGCGCCCGCGACACCAAGTCCAGCTCGGCCACGCGCGGCGAGATCCGCTACGACCTCTTCGAGGAAAAGGATGGCGCCGCGACCCGCGTCGACGTGCAGGTGGGCTTCGCGTTGACGGGGTCGCTCGCGCAGTTCAGCCGCTCCAGCATCGTCAAGGACATCGCCAAGCGCATGACCGATGCCTTTGCCGAGAACCTGCGTGCACGTCTGAGCCATGACGGCAGCGGCGCCGGCCGCGGTGCGGCATTGCCGCAGCCCGCCGCCGAGCTGAATGCAGGTGCGCTGGTGTTCTCGGTGCTGCGCGACCGCATCCTCGGCTTCTTCCGCTCGCTCTTCGGCCGCGGATAGGACATCCGCCCGCGTGACGCGGGCGGAGGCGGGTGATCGCCGATCACCCGAATCGCGGTGCCGGCGCTCCCGGTCGCCGCGTTTTCAAGCCACCTACTTGCTGACCAGAATGATCTTCCCGTTCTCGATCTTCACGAGGTGGGTGGTCGCCGGGCTCTGGCCGCTTTCCTTGCCGCTCGGTCCCACCTTGTTGAACGAGATGTTGCCCGTGAGGCCATTGACCTTCACATCCCAAAGCGCGGCCCGGATCTTCTCGGAGTCGGCACTGCCGGCCTTGGCGATCGCCGCTGCGATGGTGTGGATGGCGTCGTAGCCTCTGGCCCCTTCGGGCATGCCCGCGGCCGGCACGCCGCGTTTCGCCCACTCGGTCACGAAGCGCTTCGCGGCCGCCGGGTTCGGCGCGGTCTCCGGGAACCACGGGGCGAACATCGCGTCGTGCAGCGAGTCGTTGGCGGCGACGCCGGCCTGCTCGATCAGCTGGTCCGGAACCGTGCCGCCGGTGGTGACGACCTGTCGCTTGAGACCGAGTGCCTGGGCCTGCTTGAGCAGCAGCGTCATCTGCTCGGGGCCGGTGGTGATGAACAGCGTCTCGCTGTCGGTGCCCTTGATGGTCGAGAGCTGCGCCGACATGTCTTGCGCCGAGGCGTCCATGTGCAGCGTGCGGTTCACCGTGACGCCCTTCTCCTTGAGCATCTTGCCGAACTCGGAGGCCGCACCCAGGCCCCAGTCGTTGTTGACGACCAGGAAGTCGACCTTCTTGATGTTCAGCGGCGCGACGAAGCGGGCGAAATTGACGGCTTCCATCCCGTTCGTGGGGCTGATGCGGAACACGTAGGGATTGCCCGAGGTCGTGATCTTGTCGGCGCTCGAGGTCTCGACCACCATCGGCACCTTGTACTCCATCAGCTTGGGCATCACGGCCAGCGTGTAGGTGGAGCTCCATGCGCCCATCATCACCGGCACCTTGTCGCGCACGATGAGCTTCTCGGCGGCGTTGGCGGCCTCGGTCGGATTGCTCTTGTTGTCCTCGATCACCAGTTCGATCTTCTTGCCGTTGATCCCGCCGCCGGCGTTGATTTCGTCGGCGGCGATCTTCGCGCCGGTGGTCACATAGTTGCCCGATGCCGCGACCACGCCCGTGAGGGGCTGGTTGACCCCGATCTTGATGACGTCCTGGGCCGCGGCGGTCGCCCCCAGGCACGCAACGGCCGCAGCCAGTGCGATTCTTGTCAGTGTCTTTCTCATCTCGTCGTCTCCTGTTGTCCTCGCTTGGCGCACCGACGGAGTGCCGGCGCATCCCGAGCTAGTCACCCTATTGGCCTAACAATAGGATGACTATATTTAAATACCAATGGTCCGGCAGCGGGGTCATGGTTTTTACTGCTCGCATAGAGTTCTATCGTGCTATAAATAGAACGTTAAATCCAATCGGAGAACGGCGATGCATCTGGACGAGCACCTTGGCGGACCTGTCCGGCCGGAAAGACTTGCGCACGCGCTCGCAGGGTCCGGCTGTTCGGACCGGCTCGCCAACCCATGAAGCGGCTCGCGCGACTGATCCGGCTGGTTCGCCTCGAAGAGGCGCTGCCGCAGCTTCCAGCCCGGACCCTGTTCCATGCCGGGCCGCCCTATCGCGGCGCGCCGCCCGGGGCCGTCGCGGCGGCGGCGGCGCAGGCGGCGGTGATCGGCGGCCTGGCCGGCGACCCGGCCGAGGCGCGAGAGATGATCGGCGCGCGGCGCATCGCGCTGCGCCCGGCGCAGGACTTCGGCATTGCCGCGCCGCTGGCCCAGGTGCTGGCGCCTTCGATGTGGTGCTTCGAAGTCGGCGACGAGGGGCATCGCGGCTACGCGCCGGTCAGCGAGGGCGTGCCGCCCGCGCTGCGCTTCGGGTCGAGCGACCCGGGCTGCGTTGAGCGCGCCCGTGAGGGCTGCGGGCAGATCGCCGCGGCCATCAATCCCTTGCTCGCGCAGTTGCCCGACCCGCAAGCCCTGATGCGCGCCGCGCTGGAGCTCGGCGACGATTGCCACGCCCTGACCTCGGCCGGCAACGTGCTCTTCGTCAACGCGCTGACCGGGCTCAGCCCCGCGGCGAAGGCGCTGCTGCTGGCCAACCCGGGCTTCGTGCTCGGCATCTGGATGGCCTGGAGCGCCTGGAAGATCCAGGTGGAGGGCGGTCGGATCGCCGCGATAGGCGGCAACGGCATCGAGTTCGGATGGCGCCCGCGCGGCGAGACCGCCTGGAGAGTCGCAGCGGCCACGCCACCGCTCGGCAAGTACTTTCGGCCTGAGCTGGCCGCGCAGGCGCTGGGCGCCATCGGCGACAGCGCCCTGGTCGACGCCTGCGGCTTCGGCGGCCAGGCCTTGCAGCACGCACCGGCGCTGCGCGAGGAGTGGGCCGCCGTGCTGCCCGCCGATGCGTTGACGCGGCGCATGCGCATCGTCGACCCGGCCTCGGGACTTGTCGATCTCGATCGCATCCGTGCGAGCCGTACGGCGCCGATGGTTCATCTCGCGATCCTCGACCGGGCGGGCGGTCCCGGGCCCATCGGCAGGGGCGTCTATTGCCCGCCGATCACATTGTTTCAACAAGGAGAACACGAATGGATCTAGCAGACAAGGTTGCGATCGTCACAGGCGGCGCGATGGGCATCGGCTATGCGATCTGCGAGGCGCTGGCGCAGCGCGGCGCCTCGATCGTCATCGCCGACCTGGCCGGCGGCAAGGCCGCGGCGGACAAGCTGCGGCAAGGCGGCGCCCGGGCGACCGCCGTGGATGCCGACGTGTCGAGCGAGGACGACACCGCGCGCATGGTCGCGACGGCGCTGGAGGCTTTCGGGCGCGCGGACATCCTGGTGAACAACGCCGCCATCTACTCCACGCTGCAATTGAAGCCCTTCGAGCAACTGACCGTGGCCGACTGGCGCAAGATGCTGGACGTCAACGTGATCGGGCAGTTCCTCTGCTGCCGCGCCGCCTTGCCGGCCTTCAAGGCCCAGGGCAGTGGCCGCATCATCAACATCTCGTCGGGCGTCGCCTTCAAGGGCAACCCGGGCATGCTGCACTACGTGGCGTCCAAGGGCGCGATCGTCTCGATGACCCGTACCCTGGCGAGCGAACTCGGTCCGCATGGCGTGCTGGTCAACAGCGTGGCGCCGGGCTTCACGCTCAGCGACGGCGTGCACAGAAATCCGGAACTTGCCAGCACCGTGGCGGGCTTCTCGGTACAGAACCGTGCGCTGAAGCGCGACATGCTGCCAGGCGACGTGGTGGGCGCGGTGGGCTTCTTCGCAGGCCCGCACTCGGCGTTCATCACCGGACAGACGCTGGTCGTGGACGGCGGCGCCTACTACCACTGACCCCTGGCATCGGCCTGCCGCCCGCGCGCGCCGCAGAGCGCGGCAGCCCGATCGATTCTTGCAACAACCGAAAGGAGACAAAGTGAAATACGTCAAGGACGCTTGGTACCCCGTGGTGTGGGCCGACCGGATCGGCAGGGAACTGTCGCGCCACGTGGTGCTGGAACAGCCGCTCGTTCTGTTCCGCCGCGAGGACGGCCGCATCGTCGCGCTGCAGGACGCCTGCCCGCACCGGCTCGCGCCATTGTCGCTCGGCAAGCTCAAGGGCGACACCGTCGAATGCGGCTACCACGGCATGACCTTCGACTGTGCCGGCAAGTGCGTGCGCATCCCCGGGCAGGAGATCATCCCCGCCAATGCGACGGTCGCGGCCTATCCGCTCGAAGTGAAGTACGGCCTGGTCTGGGTCTGGATGGGCGACCCCGCCGCCGCCGACACGGCGAAGATCTTCCAGCTCGACGAGTACGGCGCCGAAGGATGGCATGCGGTGCAGGGCCAGACGCTGCGCATCGAGTGCAACTACCTGAGCCTGTGCGACAACCTGCTGGACCCGGCGCACGTGACCTTCGTGCACACCACCACGCTGGGCACGCCCGCGGGCGCGACGGTTCCGGTGAACAACGAGTACGGCGACGATGCCATCACCGTCTGGCGCTGGATCCGCGGGGCGCAGGCGATCCCCTTGTTCGCCAAGTACGGGAAGCTCAGCGGTGCGGTCGACCGCTGGCACTACTACAACTACACGGCACCTTGCTTCTTCGCGATCGACATGGGCTCCTGCGTCAGCGGCACCATCCCCGACGCCGGCGATCGCCACGAAGGCATCCAGATGCATGCCTGTCACGTGCTCACCCCGGTGGACGAACGGACCGTGCTGCAGCATTGGTTTCATGTGCGCAACTTCCGCATCGACGAACAGGACATCGACGCCGAACTCACGGCCGACCTGGACAAGGCCTTCCAGGAGGACAAGGTCATTCTCGAGCGGATTCAGTGCGAGGAAGAGCGCAACGCCGACTACAAGCGCATCGTGCTGGGCATCGATGCAGCGCCGCGCAAGATGCGGCGCATGGTGGACCGCCTGATCGAGCGCGAGACGGCCGGGGCCGATCGCTGAGGCCGCAGGGCCTTCGAGATCGAAGGCCCTTTTCGCGTAGCGCCTGTCAGGCGCCGGCGATCAGCGTCGCGAGGTCGAGCGCGAGGTCGGCCGCCTGCGCAGGGGTCGGCGAGGCGCCGGCCGCAAGCAGCTTGCGCGCGACCAGGTGATCGCGTGCGGCGTCGATCGAATCCACCGCGATCAGGCGCGCGTCGCGGTAGTGGAAGACCGAGAAGCCGTGGCCCTGCATGTCGCCGCGCACGGTCCAGCCGTCGGCGCCGCCCGAGAGGCCCGCGATCTGCAGCTTCCTGCCGTGCTGGTCCGACCAGAACCAGGGCGTACCCGCGAAGGGGCGATCCAGCCCCAGCAAGGTGGAGGCGGCGGCGCGGCCTTGCTCGACCGCGTTCTGCACCGACTCGAGACGCAGCAGCTCGCCATCGTCGAGTCGCCGGATCGTGCAGTCGCCTGCTGCCGTGACGCCCGGCGCCGAGGTGCGGCCATGGGCATCGACGACGATGCCCGAAGCGCACTCGATGCCGGCGTCGCGCGCCAGGGTATCGTTGGCGTCGACGCCGATGCCGATCAGGACCAGCCCGGCGGGAAAGATGCGCCCGTCGGCGAGGCGCACTTCGACCGTGTCGTCGGCCGCGGCCTCGATGCCGCCGATGCGCGCATCCAGCACCACCCGCGCGCCATGGCTCAGGTGCAGCCGTAAATACCAGTCGGAGAGGGGCCGGGCGAGCACCCGTTCGAGCAGGCGCGGCGCGGCTTCGAGGATGGTCACGGCCACGCCGAGCGCGCGCGCGGTCGCGGCGACTTCGAGGCCGATGAAGCCGCCACCGACCACGATCAGCGCAAGGCCGCGCTGCGCACAATGCGACAGGCGTGCCGAAATCGCGTCGGCATCGTCGCGCGAGCGCAGCACGCGCACGGCGTCGGTCGCCGCCGCGGCGCAGGGCAGGGTCCGCGGCGTGGCGCCAGTGGCCAGCAGCAGGCCCGAATAGCCGAGGCGGCTACCGTCGGCCAGGGCGACGGACCGTCCCGCCGTATCGATGGCGACGACCTTGGCACCGGTTCGCACGGCGATCTTCTTGCGCTCCAGCGCCGCCTCGGTGCGCATCGCCAACTGGTCCGCGCCCAGGCTGCCTGCCAGCCAGGCCTTGGAGAGCGGAGGGCGGTGGTAGGGCAGGTGCGCCTCGTCGCCCAGCAGGGTGATCGGCGCATCGAAGCCGCCGGCGCGCAGCGTCTCGGCGGCCTGGAGCCCGGCCTGGCCAGCGCCGACGATCACGATGTGCTTCATCACACGCCGAGGCCCTGCAAGGGGGCGATCGTCACGACCAGGCCCTCCAGCGCGGGGCTGGCCTTGATCTGGCATGCCAGCCGGCTGTTGGCCTTGCGCTCGGCGGCCGCGCATGCCAGCAGCTCGCCTTCCTCTTCGCTCGGCGGCGCCAGCTGCGTCAGGCGATCCATGTCCACGTAGCAATGGCAGGTGGCGCAGACGCAGGAGCCGCCACATTCGCCGATGATGCCGTCGACCCCGTGGGCCACCGCGMCCTGCATGAGGCTCCAGCCCTCGGACAGTTCCAGTGTCAGCGCCTGGCCTGACGGTTCGATGTAGGTGATGCTGACCATGCGTACTCCTTCGTTCGCAGTCCGATGTAAAGGTTCTATTAATAGAATCTTAACACCATGATGCGGCGGAGGCCAGGGAGCGCGCCTCGTCAGTCCGTGAACAAATCGCTGAACAGCTCGCGCAGCCAGCGGTTGGCCGGGTCTTCGTGGAAACGCTCGTGCCAATACTGCTTGATGGCGTAGACCGGCATCTTCAGCGGCGGGGTCAGCAGCTTGATGTTGCTGGTCGGCAGATAGGACTCGGCCAGCATGGTCGGGATCGTCACGACCAGGTCGGTGTTGGCCACGATCAGCGGGATGGCCAGGAAGTGGGTGACGTGAAGCGCCACCCTGCGTGTGTAGCCCTTCTCGCTCAGCACCCGCTCCACCACGTCATGGCCGGTGCCGGGCGCCGACACGATGGCGTGCGATGCCGCCAGGTATTGCTTGAGGCTCAGCTTGCGGCCGATGACCGGATGGTCGCTGCGGGTCACGCAGACATAGGAGCGGTTGTACAGCCGCTGCTGGTAGTAGCCGGCGGCCAGGTCGGGAATGAAGCCGACCGCCAGGTCCATCTCGCCCGATTCCAGCGCCTCGCGCATCTCCTTCATGGGGAGCTGCACCGTGTGCAGGTTGACACCCGGCGCGACCTCGCTGAGCCGCTGCAGCAGCCCCGGCAGGAAGACCCGTTCGCCGATGTCGGTCATGATGATCCGGAACGTGCGAGTCGACGTGGCGGCGTCGAAATGCTTGTCGTGGTTCAGGGTCTGGCGGATCAGATGCAAGGCGTGGCGGATCGGCTCTGCCAGTTCCATGGCGAAGGGCRTCGGCTCCATGCCGCGCGATGTGCGCACGAACAGCGGGTCGTTCAGCACCTTGCGCAGCTTGCCCAGGCAGGTGCTCATGGCCGGCTGGCTGAGGCCGATGCGGTCCGCCGCGGCCGTGACGCTGCGCTGTATCAGCACCGCTTCGAAGGCCACCAGCAGCTTCAGGTCGAGATCGGCAATATCTATTTTCTTGAATACCATGAATCGACCTCGTGCGATTTACGTATGGTATGCGGCCGCCTACATTTTTGACAAGGACAGCGCGGCGGTGCCGGCCGACGCGCAAGACATCAAGGCCGTGCCTGGAGGAGGTCGCATGCAGTCCATCGTCATCGTCGGGAGCGGGCTGGCCGGTTACTCGGTGGCGCGCGAAGTCCGCAAGCGCGACAAGACGGCCCGCCTGGTCGTGGTCACGGCGGACGACGGCCACTTCTATTCCAAGCCCACGCTGTCCGAAGCCTTTCGTCTCGGCGCGCCCGTGGCGGCGCTGAGTTCGCGCAGCGCCGAGGCCATGGCCGCGCAGATCGAGGGCGAGGTATGGCGCGACACGCGGGTGACGCAGCTGGACCTGGCCGCCCGCCTGCTTMAAACCTCCAGGGGCCGGCTCGGCTACGACCGCCTGGTCCTGGCCCTGGGCGCCGAACCGATGCGCCTTGCGTTGGATGCGGAGTCGCTGGCGCATGTGCTCAGCGTCAACGACCTCTGCGACTACCGGCGCTTTCGCGCGGCGGCAGGAGGCCGCAAGGTGGTCGCCATCCTCGGCGCCGGCCTGATCGGCTGCGAGTTCGCCAATGACCTGGTGCATGCGGGCTTCGCGGTCAAGGTGATCGATATCGCCGGCCTGCCGCTCCACCGCCTGCTTCCGGATGCAAACGCCCGCTGCATGCACGAGGCGCTTCAGCGAGCCGGCGTGGACTGGCATCTCGGCACCGGCGTCGAACGCATCGAGGCGAAGGGCAAGGGCGTGCGCATCCTGTGCACCAACGGCGATGCCTTCGACGCCGACCTCGTGCTGTCCGCCATCGGCCTGCGCCCGCGCACCGCGCTGGCGCGTGCGGCCGGGCTCGCGGTGGCGCACGGCATCAGCGTCGATGCCGGCCTGCACACCAGCGATTCGCATGTCTACGCGCTGGGCGACTGCGCGCAGGTGGATGGCCTGTGGCTGCCCTACATCGCGCCCATCGGACCGGCCGCCAAGGTGGTTGCCGCCAACCTGGCAGGCGAGGCCGCAACGGTGCGCTATGCGGCGATGCCGGTGGTGGTCAAGACGCCGGCCTGTCCGTCCGTGGTGTGCCCGCCGCCGATCGACGTGTCGGGCGAGTGGCACACCGAGTCCGATGCCAGCGGCGTGCAGTCGCTGTTTCGCGACGAAGCCGGACAGTTGCGCGGCTTCGCGCTCAACGGTGCCCGCACCGAGAGCGCCGGCGCGCTGGCGCAGACGATGCCGATGTGGCTGGCCTGAGTTCCGCAGCCCCCGTTGACCCATGCGGTGCCGCGAGGCGCCGACACATTCCAAGGAGCAGACGATGAACAGTCCTCAACCCATTTCCTTCGTACGCCACTGGCACCGGCCCGGCTCGTCGCGCATGCCGTTCTGGCTCTACACCGACCCGGAGATCTACCGCCGCGAGCAGGAGCGGATCTTCAATGGCCCGCACTGGAACTACGTGGCGCTCACGTCCGAGATCCCGCGCCCGGGTGACTACAAGCGCAGCTGGATCGGCGAACGCTCGGTGATCGTCGTGAGGGACGAGGACGGCAGCGTCAACGTGGTCGAGAACCGCTGTGCCCACCGCGGGGCACAGTTCTGCCAGGCGCACACGGGCAACCGCAAGGACTTCATCTGTCCCTACCACCAGTGGAGCTACGACCTGAAGGGAAACCTGCTCGGCGTGCCCTTCATGCGCGGCCTCAAGGGCAAAGGCGGGATGCCCGCCGATTTCAAGCGTGAAAACCATGGCCTGACCAGGCTCCAGGTCGCGGTGCGCCACGGCGTGGTCTTCGCGAGCTTCCATCCGGAGGTGCCGAGCTTCGAGGAGTTCCTGGGCCCCACCATGCTCAAGTACTTCGACCGCGTGTTCGACGGCCGCGAATTGAAGGTCCTGGGCTACAACCGCCAGCGCGTGCCGGGCAACTGGAAGCTGATCCACGAGAACCTCAAGGACTGCTACCACCCGGGGCTGCTGCACACCTGGTTCGTCAACTACGGCCTGTGGCGCGCCGACAATGAATCCGCCAATGTCATGGACGACCAGCATCGCCACTCGGCCATGGTCACCGTGCGAAATGAAGGCGGCAAGGGCGAGGCGACCTCCGGCGTCAGCAGCTATCGCGAGAACATGGCGCTCAACGACGGCCGCTTCCTCGATGTCGAGACCGAGCCGTGGTGGAACGGCCCGACCGCAGTCATCCAGAGCATCTTCCCGAGCGTGATCATGCAGCAGCAGATCAACTCGGTCGCCGTGCGCCAGGTGATTCCGCGCGGCCCGCGCAGTTTCGACTACATCTGGACCCACCTGGGCTTCGCCGACGACTCGCCGGAGATGACGCAGCGCCGGCTGCGCCAGGCCAACCTGTTCGGACCGGCCGGCTTCGTCTCGGTGGACGACAGCGAAATCATCGGGCTGGTGGAGGAGGGCGTATCGCAGAACGCAGAGGCGGAGTCGCTGTGCGAACTGGGCGGGCGCGAGGTCGCCGACACCGACACTCATATCTCGGAGACCTTGATCCGGGGCATGTACGAGTACTACCGCAAAGTGATGGAGATCTGAAGATGGATGCGACGACCCGATTCGCGGTGCAGGACCTCTACACCGACTACGTCCGCTGCGTGGACGACACCCAGTACCAGGAGTGGCCCGATTTCTTCACCGACGAATGCATGTACCGCATCGTCTCGCGTGAGAACTTCGACGCCGGCCTGAAGATGTCGGCGCTGGCGCTCGAAAGCAAGGCCATGCTGAAGGACCGCGTCTACGGGATGAACGAGACCATCTACCACGCGCCCTACATGCAGCGCCACGTCGTGGGCGCTCCGAGGATCCTCGGCAGCGAGGATGGCGTGATCCACGCCGAAGCCAACTACGTCGTGCTGCGCACCAAGCTCGACGCCTTCTCGGAGGTCTTCAACACCGGGCGCTACATCGACACCATCGTCAGCGAGGAGGGCCGGCTGAAGTTCAAGGAGCGCATCTGCGTCTTCGACAGCGAGCTGGTTCCGAATTCGATCGTCTACCCGATCTGAGGCCCGCCATGGACGAGCAACAAGCAGGGCGAGGCTGGGAGCGCGCCGCCGGCGTCGACCAGGTGGCGGAGGGCGAGGTGAAGGGCGTCCACGCGGGCGGTCGCCCGATTGCCCTCTACAGGATCGATGGCGAGGTGCACGCCACGCAAGACATCTGTTCGCACGAGCGTGCCCATCTCTCCGAAGGCTATCTCGATGGTTGCGAGATCGAGTGCCCGCTGCACCAGGCGCGCTTCGACATCCGGACCGGCCAGGCCCTCTGCCGTCCCGCGACCGAGGCGATCGCGGTGTTCCCCGTGAAGATCATCGGCAAGGACATCTTCGTGCTCATTGCGCCGCCGGATGGATGTCCGGTCCCGGATCAGCCCCCCAGGTAGGCCTTGCGCACGTGGGGGTCGTGGATCATGTCCTTGCCCGTCCCCTCCAGCGCCAACGAGCCTGACTCGTACAGGTAGGCGCGGTCGCACATGTCCAATGCGGCATAGGCGTTCTGCTCGACCATCAGCACCGTGGCGCCATCGGCGCGCACCTTCTGGATGATTTCGAAGGTCTTCTCGACGATGTTCGGCGCCAGGCCCAGCGACGGCTCGTCGAACATCACGAGCTTGGGCCGGGACATCAGCGCGCGGCCGATGGCGAGCATCTGCTGCTCGCCACCGGACAGCGTGCCGGCCATCTGGTAGCGCCGTTCGGCGAGCTTCGGAAAGTTGTCGAACATGCGCGCCATGTCGGCCGTGATGCCCGACTTGTCCTTGCGGCGGTAGGCGCCCATCTCGAGGTTCTCCTGGATGGTCATCTGCGGAAAGACGCGTCGGCCTTCCGGGCAGTGGGCGATGCCCATCGACAGGATGCGCTGCGGCGTGGCCCGCGTGATGTCCACGCCTTCGAATCGAATGGTGCCGCTGGCCGGCGGCAGCAGACCCGAGATGGCTTTCAGGGTGGACGACTTGCCGGCACCGTTGGCGCCGATGACCGTCACCAGTTCGCCCTTGCGGACCTTCAGCGAGACGCCCTTGATGGCGTCGACCTTGCCGTAGCGGCAGACGATGTTGTCGATCTCAAGCATGCTTGATCCCCTGGCCGAGGTAGGCGCGAATGACTTCCGGATTGGCCTGGATCTCCGCGGGCGACCCGTCGGCGATGATCTTGCCGTAGTTGAGCACCACGATGCGGTCGGAGACCCCCATCACGAGCGGCATGTCGTGTTCCACCAGCAGGATCGAGATGCCGCGCTGGCGGATCCGGGCCAGCAGCGCCATGAAGTCTCCGGTCTCCGAGGGGTTCATGCCGGCGGCCGGCTCGTCGAGCAGCAGCAGCGTCGGGTTGGCCGCCAATGCCACGGCCACGCCCAGCAGGCGCTGTTCGCCGTAGGGCAGCGAGCCGCCGAGTTCGTTGGCCCGGTGCGCGATGCCGACGAAGTCGAGCGTCTCCCAGACGGCTTCGCGCAGCCGGGCCTCCTCGCGGCGCATGCCCGGCAGCGCCAGCAGCGTGGACCAGGCGGAGGCGTTGCCGTGGCGGTGCAATCCGGTCAGCACGTTCTCGAACACCGTGTTGGTGGTGAACAGGCTGGTCTTCTGGAAGGTGCGCACCAGGCCCACACCGGCCACTTCGTGCGGCTTGAGCCTGTGCAGCGCGACGTCGCGGAAGTGCACCTCGCCCTTGGTCGGGCGCAGGAAGCCGGTCACCACGTTGAAGGCGGTGGTCTTGCCGGCGCCGTTGGGGCCGATCAGGCTGACCAGCTCGCCTTCGTTGACGTGGAAACTCATGTCGGAGATGGCCACCAGGCCGCCGAAATGCACGGCGACATGGTCGATCGACAGGATCTTCCTGCCGCTCGAGGTGGCCGGCGCGGCGGGTCGGATCGGGGGGTTCATGGTTGCTTGCATGGTCAGCCGGCTGCGCCGTTCAGTTTGGCCGCCGACTCGGGTGGCGAGGCCTGCGCCGGCGCTGCCGGTGTGGCGCGCTGGTGGCGCTGGATGCCACCGGTCCTGCGGGCCCAGAAGTCGCACACCGCCGGCACGATGCCGCGCGGCAGGAAGAACACGATCAGCACCATCACGATGCCGTAGACCACCCATTGCACCTCCGGCGCGGCCACCGCGCGCAGGCCGACCGGCAGCACGCCGAAGATGACGCCGCCGACGATCGGTCCGGCCAGGGTGCCCTTGCCGCCGGTCACCACCATGATCACCATCGTCACCGTGTAGATGAACAGGAAGATGTCCGGATCGATGATGCGGATGTAGTGCGCATAGAGGCTGCCTGCCGCGCCCGCCAGGGCTGCGGACATCACGGCGGCGAACACCAGGTAGCGCGTGACGTCGATGCCGACCGAGGTTGCCAGCGACTCGTTCTCGCGCAGCGCGATCATGGCCCTGCCCATGCGGGAATGAACCACGCGGCGGATCAGCACGTAGGCGACCACGGCCAGCGCCAGCACCAGGTAGTAGTTCGGCAGCTTGCTCCAGAACACGTTCTCGCCCACCAGCGGCAAGTTGAAGCCGAGCGGCGGAATGTTGCTCAATGCCAGCGGCCCCTGCGTCAGGTCGACCCAGTTCAGCGCCACCAGCCGCACCACTTCGGCGAAGCTGATCGTCACGATCACGAAATAGGCGCCACGGATCTTGAACGACAGCTTGCCCACGAT
>NZ_JBFUCI010000128.1:0-14559 GCF_056405335.1 Variovorax sp. P1_H12_2 | reverse complement strand
CACGCCGCCGACCACCACGCCCACCAGCAGCGAGATCGACAGGAACATCGTGAACGAATCGGGCGCGACGAACTGCACCGCGATCGCCGACAAGGCGCCGCCGATGCCGGTGTACATCGCCGAGATGCCGAAGGCGCCGGCCTTGTAGCGGCGGTTGTCGATGCCCGTGCTCTGCGCCGCCAGGGGGTGGTCGCGGATCGCGACGATCGCCCGGCCGACCCCGCTGTGCAGCAGGTTGCGCGCCAGCGCGAACAGCGCCACCGTCACGGCCAGCGCGAACAGGTAGAGCCACTGGTCCTGCGTGAGCGGGAGGCCGAACGGCGCGTCCGGCTTGGCCAGCACCAGGCCCTGCACGCCGCCGGTCCACGGCTCCAGGTGCTTGTACTTCAGCAGCTGCGGCATCGCCACGCCGAGCGCGAAGGTGGCCAGTGCCAGGTACAGGCCTTCGAGCTTCAGCGCCGGCAGGCCGAACAGGATGCCGGCCAGCAGGCAGACCGCCCCCGCGGCGGGGATCGTCGCCCAGTACGGCATGCCGTAGCGGTCCATCAGGATCGCCGCCGCGTAGGCCCCGAGGGCATAGAAGGCGCCGTGTCCGAGCGAGACCTGCCCGTTGTAGCCGGTCACGATGTTGAGCCCCAGCAGCGCCACCGCGTACGACAGCACCATGGTGGCCTGGAACACGGCGTAGCCCTCGGCCAGGAAGGGAAAGGCGATGGCCAGCGCCAGCAAGAGCGCGGCAGCGGTGCGTTCAAAAAGGCTCATGGTCAGACCTTCACCACGATGGTCTTGCCGAACAGTCCGCTCGGCCGCACGATCAGCACGCCGACGATCAGCACCAGCGCGACCGTGAGCTTGAGTTCGGTGCCCACCACGTAGCTGCCGATCAGGTTCTCCAGCACGCCGACGATGAAGCCGCCGAGCACCGCGCCGGCCGGGCTGTCGATGCCGCCGACCAGTGCGCCGGCGAAGGCGTAGATCAGCACGCCGCCCATCATGCCCGGATCGAGGAAGACCACCGGCGCCACCAGCATGCCGGCCACGGCGCCGACCGCGCCGGCCAGGCCCCAGCCGAGCATCAGCATGCGCCCGACGTCGATGCCCACCAGCCGCGACGACGCCGGGTTCTGCGCCGCCGCCCGCATCGCGAGGCCCAGCGAGGTGAAGCGGAAGAACCCGAAGAGCAGCGCCATCACCGCCAGCGTGATGGCGATGGCCCCGACCTCGTGCGCGGACATCAGCGCCGAGCCATACCAGGCCCGCTCCGGAAAGGGGCTCGGGAAGCGCTTGATCGTGAAGCCGAACCACCAGCCGGCCAGGCTGTGGAAGATCATCAAGAGGCCGATGAAGACGACCACCACCGACAGCACCGGCGCCTCGCGCAGCGGGCGGATGACGATCCGCTCGACCAGTGCGCCCAACACGAAGGACAGGCCCACGGTCAGCGCGAACATCGCCCAGTAGGGCAAGCCGGCCTGCAGCATCGCCCAGCCCAGGCAGGTGGAGAACATCGCCATCTCGCCCTGCGCGAAGTTCACGTGGTGGGTCGACTGGTAGATCATCACCAGCGCCAGCGCGACGCTGGCGTAGATGCCGCCGGTGGCCAGGCCGGCCAGCAGCTGATGCAGGAATGCTTCCATGCTGTCTCCCGTTCTTCTCGCTCAGCCACCGAGGTAGACGCGGCGCACCGCGTCGTCGGCGCGGACCTCCTGCGGCGTGCCGTGCAGCACGATGCGGCCGGTCTCCATCAGGTAGACCGAGTCGGCGATGTCCAGCGCCAGCGCCGCGTTCTGCTCGACCAGCAGGATCGAGACGCCCTGCTCCGCGTTGATGCGCCGCATGATCTCGAAGATGTCGCGCACGATCAGCGGCGCGAGGCCGAAGGACGGCTCGTCGAGCAGCAGCAGGCGCGGCCGCGACATCAGCGCCCGGCCGATCGCGAGCATCTGCTGTTCGCCGCCGGACAGGGTGCCGGCCTGCTGGCCGCGGCGCTCCCTGAGCCGGGGGAAGTAGTTGTAGACCCGCTCGAAGTCTTCCACGATGCCCGCGCGGTCGCGCCGCAGGTAGGCGCCCAGGCGCAGGTTCTCCTCGGTGCTCAGCGCCAGGAAGGTGCCGCGGCCATCGGGCACGTGGGCGACGCCGAGCYGCACGATCCGCTCGGTCGGCCGGCCGTCGGCGCGCTCGCCGCCGATGCGGATCGCGCCCGTGGTGCGCACCCCCATCTGGCACAGCGCGCGCAAGGTCGTGGTCTTTCCGGCGCCGTTGGCGCCCAGCAGCGCGGTGACCGAACCGGCCCGCATCGCCAGGTCGATGCCATGCAGCACCCGGCTCGCGCCATAGGCGGCATGCAGGCCCTCCACCTCAAGCAGTGCCGGCATGCTCGCCTCCCAGGTAGGCCTGGATCACCTCCGGGTGCTGCCGCACCGCGGCCGGCGTGCCCTCGGCGATCTTGCGGCCGAAGTTCAGCACCACCACCCGGTCGGAGATCGCCATCACCAGGCCCATGTGGTGCTCGACCAGCAGCACCGTGACGCCCAGCCGGTCGCGGATCTCGCGGATCAGCGCGGCCAGGCCTTCGAGCTCCTGGTGGTTGAGCCCGCAGGCCGGCTCGTCGAGCAGCAGCAGGCGCGGCCGGCCGCAGAGCGCGCGGCCGAGCTCGACGCGCTTCTGGGTGCCGAAGGGCAGGTCGGCCACGACGCGGCCGGCGACCTCCTCGAGCGCCAGGAAGCGCAGCATGCCGTCCGCCCTGCCCTGCGCCTCGCGCTCCATGCGCCGCTCGCCGGGCAGCCGCAGCATCGTTCCCGCGAAGCCCGCGGGGTGCCGGCCGTGGCCGCCGACCAGCAGGTTCTCGCGCACGGTCATGCTGCGGAACAGCGCCAGGTTCTGGAAGGTCCGGCCGATGCCCTCGGCGGCCATCCGGTGGCGTGGCAGCTCCGAGATGCGCCGGCCGTCGAACTCGATGCCCCCCGCGCCGCAGTCGTAGATGCGCGAGAGGCAGTTGAAGACGGTGCTCTTGCCGGCGCCGTTGGGGCCGATCAGGCCGCAGATCTGCCCCGCTTCGACGCTGAAGGACACGTCGTCGAGTGCCAGGATGCCGCCGAAGCGCACCGACACTCCCTCCACGCGCAGCAGCGGCGCGCGGGTCGACGTCGTGTTCACTGGCCGAGCACGTCGCCGAATTTCTCGAAGCGGGTGCCGTCGAAGCGCACCAGCTGCATCTGCGTGATCGGATAGAAGTTGCCGGGGCCGGTCTTCAGGCGGATGCCCGGGTAGAGCATCGGCAGCGCCATGTCGAGGCTCGCGGCCTGCTTCATGAGGTTGGCGCGGGTCAGGTCGTCGCCGGCCTGGGTCAGCACCTGGACCAGCGTCTGCGCCATCGAGTAGCCGGTGACGTTGAGGATGTCGCTCGCGTCGCCCTCGGGGTAGTACTGCTTCATGAAGGCGGCGAAGTCGCGCACCTCCGGGCTTTCGCGGCCATCGCTCGGGTCGCGCAGGAAGGTGGCGGACACGATGCCCTTCGCATGCTCGGGGCCGGCCGGCTTGAGCACCGCGGCCACCGAGTTCGACACGTTGGACAGGTAGTGCGCGGGCTGCCAGCCGATCGCGGCCATCTTGGGGATGACCTGCGCGGCGACTTTGGATTGGGAGAAGTTCAGCAGCGTGTCGGCGCCCGAGCTCTTGAGGCTGATGATCTGGCTGTCCACCGTGGGGTCGCTGGCCTCGTAGCTGGCCTGGGCCACCACCACCGATGTCGCCTTGTCGCCCAGCCCCTCGAGGAAGCCGCGCAGGCTGTCCTTGCCGAACTCGTCGTTCTGGTAGAGCACGGCCACCCGGGCCCCGGGCTGGCTGGCCAGGATCTGCCTGGCATAGATACGGCCTTCGGTGACGTAGGTGGGGTTCCAGCCCATGCTCCACGGATACTGGCGATGGTCGCCCCAGCGCTGAGCACCCGAGCTCACGAAGAGCTGCGGCACCTTCTTGAGGTTGAGGTATTTCTGGGTCGCGGCATTGTTGGGCGTGCCGAGCGGGCCGAAGATCAGCAGCACTTTCTCCTGCTCGACCAGCTTGCGCGTCTGCTCCACGGCCACCGGCGGGCTGTAGGCATCGTCGAGCGAGATGAACTCGATCCTGCGGCCATGGATGCCGCCTTCGGCGTTGATCTTTCGGAAGTAGGCGGAGGCGGTCTTGCCGACCGTGCCGTAGACCGACGCCGGCCCGGAATACGGCATGGTGTTGCCGATCCGGATCGTGGTGTCGCTGGCGCCGGCGTCATAGCGCTTCTGGGCCTGCGCTCCGAGGGCGCCGGCTGCGAGTGCGGCCACGGCCAGCCAGCGGCCGGCCCTTCGGGTGTTGCGAATCTCCATGTCTTCTCTCCCTGGTGGTGTGACAGACCTGTTCGCGGCGGACGGCTTTTGCCGTCTCTTGTGCCGCGCTGACCGGCCGGCGCGTCAGGCCGGCGGATCGGATGCGGCGCGAAGGCGATCGCGCAGGGCGCGGCGGTTGAGCTTGCCCACCGCCGTCTTCGGAATCTGCTCGGCGAAACGCACGTGCCGCGGCTTCTTGTACGACGCCAGCCGGGCCGCCACGTGCGCGACCAGTTCCGCGGCCAGCGCATCGCTGCCGGCGTGGCCGGGCGCGAGCACCACCACGGCGGCGACCGCCTCGACCCACTTCTCGTCGGGGAGACCGACCACCGCGCATTCGCGCACCGCGGGGTGCGCCAGCAGCGCCTCCTCGACCTCGCGCGGATAGACGTTGTAGCCGCCGCTGACGATCATGTCGGAGGTGCGGTCCTTGAGAAACAGGAAGCCGTGCGCGTCGAACACGCCGACATCGCGCGTGAGCACCCAGCCGTCGGCGCGGAAGGTCTGCGCCGTGAGTTCTGGCGCGGCGTGGTAGCCGGCCACCGCGGAGGGCGCGCGCACCGCGATCTCGCCGGGCTGGCCGGGCGGCGCGTCCTGCCCGGACTCGTCGAGCAGGCGCAGCTCGACCTCGAGCGCGGGCTGGCCGCAGGCGCCGAGGCGATCGCCGTGATGGTCTTCCGGCCGCAGCACCGCGAGGCACAGAGGCGCCTCGGTCTGGCCGTAGTACTGCCAGAAGCGGTGCTGGCCCCAGACGGCCATCGCCCGTTCGATCACGGTGCGCGGCATCGGCGACGCGCCGTAGATCACGTAGCGCAGCGCATCGACCTTGCAGCGGGCCATCGCCGGCGTCTCGACCAGCATCTGCAGCATGGTCGGCACCAGGTTGACCGCGGTGGCCCGCTCGCGTTCGATCGCAGCCAGGAAGGCTTCGGGCTCGAAGCCCGGCAGGATCACGGTGCGGCCGCCGCGCAGCCAGAAGGGCAGCACGAAGACGCCGCTCGCGTGGATCAGCGACGCGGCATGCAGCATCACGTCGTCGGGCGTCGCGGGCAGCAGGTTGAGCAGCACGTTGCGGCAGATCGCGGCATAGGAGCCCTGGGTGTGCTGGGCGGCCTTGAGCGTGCCGGTGGTGCCGGAGGTGAAGAGGGTCAGGATGACGTCGCTCTCCGCCACCTGCACCGCGGGGTCGCGGCTGGGCTGCTGGGCGGCCGCGGCGATCAGGTCGGCACCGCCGGGCAGGCTGGCATCGAGGCCGTGGCAGTCGAGGCCGGGCAGGGCCTCGCGCAGGGCGGCGGCGCGCTCGGCCAGGTCGGCGCCGAACACCAGCAGGCGGCAGCCCGTGTCCTGCAACATGCGCACATGTTCGGGCAGCGAGAGCCGGGCGTTGAGCGGCACGCGGTTGAGCGCCGCCTTCACGCAGGCAAAGTCCAGCGGCACGCTGTAAATGCTGTTGTTGACCAGCAGCGCGACGCGCGTGCCCGGCACGGCGCCGCGGGCGCGCAGCGCATGGGCCAGGCGGGCGCTGAGCGCATCGACCTCGGTGAAGCTCAGGCTGCGGTCGCCGAAGCTGACGGCGGTGCGGGGTCCGTGCTGGGCGGCGCCGCGGCGGATCAGGTCCAGGGTGGTGGGGGCCATGCGCGCTGTCCTACTTGTCGAAACGGCCATGGCGGCCGGCGCCGTCGACGAAGCGCGCCGCACCGGCCACGGCTTCCTCGAACACCACCGGCACCCCCTGGGCGCCTTCGGCGCGCAGCGCCTGCGCCAGCGGCAGGTCCCATTGCCCATAGGCCGAGGCGCGATCGGCCAGCATGCAGCGCTGCGGGAAGGCGGCGATCTCGCGTGCCAGGGCCTCGGCGGCCTCGCGGGCGGCACCCGGCTCGACCAGGCGGCTGGCCAGGCCCATCGCCAGCGCCTCTTCGGCGCCGACCGGCCGGCCGGTCAGGATCATGTCGAGCGCCCGGCCCATGCCGACCGTGCGCGGCAGCCGCACCGTGCCGCCGTCGATCAGCGGCACGCCCCAGCGGCGGCAGAAAACGCCGAACACCGCATCGCGCTCGACCACCCGCAGGTCGGCCAGCAACGCGAGCTCGAGCCCGCCGGCCACGGCATAGCCGCTGACCGCAGCGATCAGGGGCTTGACGAGCGCCATCCGGCTCGGCCCCATCGGGCCGCTGCCACCGCCTTGGCGGTCGAGTTCATGGCGGCGGGCCGGGTCGCCCACGGCGCCGAGGTCGGCGCCGGCGCAGAAGTGGCCGCCGGCGCCCCACAGCACCGCCACCCGCAGCGCGTCGTCGGCTTCGAAGGCTTCGAAGGCCTGGCGCAGTTCGGCCGCCATCGGGCCGTCGACCGCATTCCGAACGGCAGGACGGTCCAGGATGATCGTGCACACTGGACCGTCGACTTCGGTCCGGATGAATGAACTCGCCACTCGGTTGCTCCCTTGATATTTCAACGAAAATGATATTCGCACCGAAACAAGAAAGATTACTCGTTTTCACCTAAATGGACATATTTCATAACATTGAGGAAGGCGAACCTTCGGCTGCGGATCTGGTGCTCGACCTGCTGATCACCCATCCCGAGCCGCACATGACCGTGCAGGCGCTCGCGCGCGCGGGCGAGATCATGGGGATCAGCACGCCCAGCGTGCGGGTGGCGCTGACGCGCCTGCTGGGCCAGGACCGGATCGTCAAGACCGGGCGCGGCTGCTATGCCGTGCAACTGCAAGGCAACTCGGTGCACTACGAGGTGCAGCACTGGTTCGAGAAGGAAAGCCGCATGGGGCCCTGGTCGGGCGGCTGGCTGGTGGTGCACGACGGCGCGGTCTTGCGCAGCGACAAGACCGCCTGGCGGCACCATCTGCGCGCCCTGGACCTGAACGGTTTCCGCGCGCTGGCAGCGGGCATCTCGGTGCGACCCGACAACCTCGACGGCGGTGCGGACGCGATGCGGACGGCGCTGGCCCGGCTCGGCATGGCGCCCGGCAGTCTGGTTTTCACCGGCCGCGATTTCGACGCCGATGCCGCCGCGCGGATGATGGGCCTCTGGGATGTGCCCGCGCTGTCGGCCGCCTACGGCAGCGCACTGAAGCTGATCGACAGCAGCAGCGCGCGCCTGGCGCGCATGACCCCCGAGGCCGCGGCGCGTGAAACGCTGCTGGTGGGACGCGCGGTGATTCGAAGCATCGTTCTCGACCCGCTGCTGCCCGAGGCGATCCAGCCGGCACGGCCGCGTCGCGCGCTGATCGAGGCGACCCGCGCCTACCAGGCGCAGGCTCGCAGGATCTGGCGAGACGTGCTCGGGGGCTGAGCCTCCACGCTCGGCACTGCGTGTCCTCGCTGCCCCCCGAGGGGGCGCAGTCCGCCTTGGGGCGGCCCGGCGGCGGACTGAGCCGTCCCGGCGTTCAGATCAGGATCGGATCGAACTTGCGCCGCGCCCTGAGCTGATCCGCATCCCACTCGATGCCGATGCCTGGCGTCTCGGGCGCCAGCGCATGCCCGTCCTCGATGCGCAAGCGACTGGTCGTCAGATCGTCCAGCTGCGGGATGTACTCGACCCAGCGCGAATTCGGCACCGCCGCGCACAGGCTCACATGCAGCTCCATCAGGAAGTGCGGGCACATCGCGAGGTTGTGCGCCTCCGCCAGATGCGCGATCTTGAGCCAGGGCGTGATGCCGCCGACGCGCGCCACGTCGGCCTGCACGATCGAACATGCATCCTGCCGGATGTACTCGCCGAACTGCGACAGGTGGTACATCGACTCGCCGACCGCGATCGGCACGCTGGTGCTGGCGAGCAGTTGCGCATGCGCGGCCACGTGCTCGGCCGGCATCGGCTCCTCGAACCAGGCCAGGTCGAGCTCGGCATACTGGCGCGCGCGGCGGATGGCCTCGGACAGCGACATGCTCTGGTTGGCATCGACCATCAGTTCGAAGTCCGCGCCGACCGCATGGCGCACGGCCGACAAGCGCGCCATGTCCTGCGCGACATGCGGCTTGCCGACCTTGATCTTGGCGCCAAGGAAACCGTCCGCCTTGGCCGCCAGCGTCTGCTCGACCAGATCACCGGGCTCCAGGTGCAGCCAGCCGCCCTCGGTGGTGTAGAGCGGCACGCGCGACTTGGCGCCGCCCGCCATGCGCCACAGCGGCACGCCGGCAGCCCGGCAGTTGCGGTCCCACAGCGCGGTATCGACCGCCGCCAGCGCGAGACTGGTGATGGGGCCGACCGCGGTGGCATGCGTATGAAAGAACAGGTCGCGCCAGATCGCCTCGTAGCTCTGAGGATCGCGGCCGATGAGCAGCGGCGCGAGATGGTCGCGCAGCAGCGCCACGACCGACGAGCCGCCGGTGCCGATGGTGTAGGTGTAGCCGGTGCCGGCGGAGCCGTCGTCGCAGCGCAGCGTGACCAGCACGGTCTCCTGCGTGACGAAGGACTGGATGGCATCGGTGCGCCGCACCTTCGGCGCGATGTCGATCTGCGCGATTTCGACCTGGTCGATCTTGGTCATGGTGATGTGGGGATTCGTGAGATCAGTCCGCGCGCCGGGCCGCCCCAAGGGCGGACTGCGCCCCCCTCGGGGGGCAGCGCGTACACGCAGCGACGAGCGTGGGGGTTCATGCTCCGGACTTGGTCACCTCGTCGGGCAGGTCGGCACCATGGAATTTCTTGTAGATCGCGTTGAGCTTGCCGTTCTTGAGGTTGGTGCGCACCCAGRCATCGACCTTCGCCTTGAGCTTGTCCTCGCCCTTGCGGAAGCCGACGGCCAGCATGTTGACCTTCATCACGAACTTCGTTTCCATCTGCTTGGCCGGGCTCTTGTCGTTGATGGCCTTGAGCAGCGGCGGCGCGGTCGCGAAGATGTCGGCCTGGCCGCTCACGATCGCGGTGATGGAGGTCGCATCGTCGTCGAAGCGCACGATGGTCGCGTCCTTCGGCAGGATCTTGGTGACTTCCTGGTCATTGGTCGTGCTGCGCGTGGCGATCACCTTCTTGCCCGACAGGTCGGCCGCGCTCTTGATGTTCATGCTCTTGGGCGCGCCCACCACCGCCGAGATGCCGGCGTAGGGGACCGAGAAGTCGACGACCTTTTCGCGCTCGGGCGTGATCGACAGGCTGGAGATCACGATGTCGGCCTTGTCGGTCTGCAGGAACGGGATGCGGTTCGCGCCCGTGGTGGGCACGATCTCGAGTTCGAGCCCCAGGTCCTTCGCGAGCAGTTGCGCGGTCTCGACGTCGGAACCGGTGGAGTTGAGCTTGTCGTCCTTCATGCCGTAGGGCGGCACGCCGAGGTCGATCGCGACGCGGATCTTCTTGGCGGCGGTGATGCTGTCGAGCTGGTCGGCGTGGGCAGTGATGCCGAAGCCGAGCGCCGAGCCGGCGAGCATCAGGCCCGACAGCAGCAGGTGAAGGCGGCGTTGTTGAAAGCGGTTCATGTCTCTTGATCCTTGTGGTTGCGTGGGAAGAAAGGCGTTGAAGGCGCGGTCCGCTCAGAGACCGTTGCCGAGAAACTGGCGCAGTTCGGGCGTCTTCGGATCGGCCAGCATCGAGGCATCGCCCTCCTCCCAGACCTGTCCCTGGTGCATGAAGATGATCTTGTCGGCGACACCGCGGGCAAAGGCCATTTCGTGCGTCACCAGCACCATGGTCATGCCCTCTTCGGCGAGCTTCTCGATGACCTTGAGCACTTCGCCGGTCAGCTCGGGGTCGAGCGCCGAGGTGACCTCGTCGAACAGCATCACCTGCGGCTTCATCGCGAGGGAGCGGGCGATCGCGACCCGCTGCTGCTGTCCACCCGAGAGCTGCTCGGGATAGGCGGCGGCCTTCTCGGCCAGGCCGACGTGTGCCAGCACCTCCATCGCGACGGCCTTCGCGTCGGCCGCGTTCATCCGCTTGACCGAGGTCAGGCCGAGCGTGATGTTCTGCAGCACCGTCAGGTGGGGAAACAGGTTGTAGCTCTGAAACACGATGCCGACGTCGCGGCGCAGCGCGCGCACGTCGAGCGCCGCATGGTGCACCGCGTGTCCGCAGACATCGATGCGGCCGCTGTCGACGCTCTCGAGGCGGTCGATGCAGCGCAGCGCCGTGCTCTTTCCCGAGCCGCTCTTGCCGATGATGGCCACCACCTGGCCCTTGGTGACCGAGAACGAGACACCGCGCAGCACATGCAGCGCACCGAATCGCTTGTGGACCTGGTCGAGTTCAACCACGGCTTGCATTGAGTTTCCTTTCGAGCCCGCGGCTCCAGCGCGACAGCGGATAGCACATCGCGAAATACAGCAGCGCCGCGCCACCGAAATAGATGAAGGGCTGGAAGGTCGAGTTGTTCAGCACCTTGGCGTTGTACGAGAGCTCGGCGAAGCCGATGACCAGCGACGYGATCGAGGTGTTCTTGATGATCTGGACCATGAAGCCCACGGTCGGCGGCGTGGCGATGCGCAGCGCCTGCGGCAGCACCACCTTGACCATGCGCTGCCAGCGCGTGAGGCCGATGCACTCGGCCGCTTCCCACTGGCTCTTGTGCACCGACTGGATGCAGCCGCGCCAGATCTCGCCGAGGAAGGCGCTCGAATAGAGGGTCATCGCCAGCGCCGCGGCGACCAGCGCGGGGACCGAGCCGATGCCGAGGATGTTCGGCCCATAGAAGCACAGGCCCATCAGGACCAGCAGCGGCGTACCCTGGATCACCTGGATGTAGGCGCCCGCAGCCACGCGCACGGCGCGCACCGAAGCGATCCGCGCCAGCGCCACGGCGAGGCCGGCGAGCCCGCCGGCGATGAAGGTCAGCACCGACAGCTCCAGCGTGCCGATCGCGCCCAGCAGCAGGTAGGTGAGTTGTTCGTGCGTCATAGCGGCGTGCCGAGCTTGCGCCGGCGCGTGAAAACGATCTGGCCGAGGAGCCAGAAACCCAGCCGCATCAGGTACGACAGGGCCAGGTACACCGCCCACAGCACGAGGAAGATCTCGAAGTTGCGGAAGGTGTCGGACTGGATGCGGTTGGCGATGCCGAGCAGTTCCTCGGCACCGATCGAGGACATGATGCTCGAGGCCAGCATCAGCAGAACGAACTGGCTGGTGAGCGAAGGATAGACGCGCTCCACCGCGGGCCGCAGGATCACGTGCCAGAACACCTGCAGCTTCGACATGCCGAGGCAGTCGGCGGCCTCAAGCTGGCCCTTGTGGATCGACTCGATGCCCGCGCGGATGATCTCGCAGGTGTAGGCACCGATGTTGATCACCAGCGCCAGCACGGCGCCGACCATGATCGGCATCGTCACGCCCACGCTCGACAGGCCGAAGATCAGGAAGTAGCTCTGGATCAAGAGCGGCGTGTTGCGGATCCCTTCCACATACACGCCGACCAGCCGGCGCAGCCATTCATGGCGGCTGCCGCGTCCGACCGCGCAGAGCGCGCCGAGCCCGAAGCCGATCACGGTCGACAGGAACGACAGCTGCACCGTGACCCACGCGCCCTCGAGCAGCAACGGCCATTGCGCCAGCACGGACGCGAAATCGAACTGATACTTCACTGTCGTTCCGGGGGCGTTTTCAGAGCTTGAAGGCGACCACGTCCTGGCGCTGCTCGCCCAGGCCTTCGATGCCCAGGGTCATCACGTCGCCCTTCTTCAGGAACACGGGTTGCGGCTTCATGCCCATGCCCACGCCGGGCGGCGTGCCGGTGGTGATGATGTCGCCGGGCTCCAGCGTGTTGAGCTGGCTGACGTAGCTCACCAGCTTGGCGACGTTGAAGATCATCGTCCGGGTGTTGCCGGTCTGCACCCGCTTGCCGTTGAGGTCGAGCCACATCGCGAGCTTCTGCGGGTTGGGCACTTCGTCGCGCGTGACCAGCCAGGGGCCGATCGGGCCGAAGGTGTCGAAGCCCTTGCCCTTGTCCCAGGTCAGGCCGCGCTCGAGCTGCCACTCGCGTTCGCTGACGTCGTTGATGACGCAGAAGCCCGCCACGTAGTCGAGTGCATTCTTTTGCGAGACATAGCGCGCGCGGGTGCCGATCACCACGCCGAGCTCGACCTCCCAGTCGCCCTTGACCGAATTCTTCGGCAGCATGACCGGGTCGTTCGGCCCCTGGATGCAGCTGACGGCCTTGGTGAAGACCACCGGCTCCTTGGGGATCGGCATGCCGGATTCCGCCGCGTGGTCGGCATAGTTCAGGCCGATGGCGATGAACTTGCCGACGTTGGCGACCGGGCAGCCGAAACGCGGCTTGCCACGGACCAGCGGCAGCTTGTCGACCTTGAGCTTGCGCAGCTTGGCGAGCACCGCATCGCCCAGCTGGTCGGGACCGATGTCCTGGACCACCGCGCTGAGGTCGCGCAGCTTGCCTTGGTCATCGACCAGGCCGGGCTTTTCCTTGCCGGGATTGCCATAGCGAACGAGTTTCATGTTGTCCTTTCTTTCAGATCAATAGGTGGAGCGGCCGCCCGACAAGTCGAACACCGCACCGGTGGAAAACGAGCAATCTTCGGTGCAGAGCCAACCGACCATCGCAGCCACCTCTTCCACCGTACCAAAGCGGCCCATCGGAATCTTCGAAAGCATGAAGGCGATGTGGTCCGGCGTCATCTGGTCGAAGATCGCGGTCTTCACTGCCGCCGGCGTGACGCAGTTGACGCGGATGCCGGTGTCGGCCAGTTCCTTGCCCAGCGACTTGGTCAGCGCGATGACGCCGGCCTTGCTGGCGCTGTAGGCGCTGGCGTTGGGGTTGCCGTCCTTGCCCGCCACCGAGGCGATGTTCACGATGCGGCCGTAGCCTTGCGCGCGCATCTGCCCCACGACTTCGCGGCAGCAGATGAAGACGCCGGTCAGGTTGACGTCCATGACCTGCCGCCAGGCATCCACCGGATAGTCCCAGAGCCGCATGTTGGGGCCCGTGATGCCGGCGCTGTTGACCAGCGCATCGATGCGGCCGGCCTGCGCCAGCGTGGCGGCGACGGCCTTCGCGACCGAGGGCTGCTGGCTGACGTCGACCGCGAGCGCAAAGGCCTTGGCACCGAGCGCCCATGCAGCCTTGGTGGCAGCCTCGCCGTCGCGGTCCCAGACCGTGACGCTGCCGCCCGACGCCAGCAGCCGCTGAGCGATGCCGAAGCCGAGGCCCGTCGCGCCGCCGGTGATCACCGCGTGTCGGCCGGCGAAGTCGAGCCGGTTCATATCGTGATGCCGCCGTCGACCGTGAAAGCCTGCCCGGTCGCGAACACCGACTCGTCGCTCGCGAGGAACACCACCACGGGTGCGATCTCCTCGGCCCGGGCGAGCCTGCCCATGGGCTGGCGCGCAATGAAGGCCTTGCGGGCCTCGTCAGGGTCGGCATTGGCGTTGATGCGGTCGCCGAGCGACGGCGTGTCGACCGTGCCGGGGCACACCGCATTGCAGCGGATGCCCTTGGTCACGTAGTCGGCGGCGACGCTCTTGGTGAGGCCGAGCACGGCCGCCTTGGTCGTCCCGTACACGAAGCGGTTGGGCAGCCCCTTCATGCTCGAGCAGACGCTGGCCATGTTGATGATGCTGCCGCGCCCGGCGGCGAGCATGCCGGGCAGCACGGCCTGGATGGTCCAGAACTGCGCCCGCACGTTGAGGTGGAAGGCGAACTCCAGATCGGCATCGCCGGCATCCAGCACCGTGCCGTTGTGCACCACGCCGGCGCAGTTGAAGAGGACGTCGAGCGCCGGCAGCGTCTTCACGAACGACGCGATGGCGGCCTTGTCGAGCACGTCGAGCTTCGCGGTGCGGACGTTGGCGACGCCGGCATAGCGTTCGAGCAGCGTCTCGTTCACGTCGGTGGCCCAGACCTGGGCGCCTTCGGCCGCGAGTGCGATCGCGCTGGCGTAGCCGATTCCTTGCCCGGCGGCGGTGACGAGCGCCGTCTTTCCTTGGAGTCGCATGGAATGTCCTTGTGATGATGTATTCGGCGCGCCGGGGCGTTCAGGGTTTCGCCCGATGGCCGCGAAGCGGTGCGGACCGTATTCTGAATTGGCCTTACCACTTGTCCAATTAAGGACAACCCTTAAACTTTCGAAACTCCTGTGCCGCTGCAGACCCTCGAACCCAAGCGCCTCTACCGCCAGATCGCCGACCAGTTGCGCACGCTGATCGCGAAGGGCGAATTCGCCGTGGGCGCGCGCCTGCCCGCGGAGCGCGACCTGGCCAAGCAACTGGGCGTCAGCCGACCCTCGGTGCGCGAGGGAGG
>NZ_JBFUCI010000127.1:0-14665 GCF_056405335.1 Variovorax sp. P1_H12_2 | reverse complement strand
CGGCACGATGGTCTTCGCCGAGGGCGTGCGCCGCTGCGGCGCCAACGTGACGCGCGCCTGCGTGATCGCGCAGCTCGACAAGCTGCACGACTACAAGGTCGGCGGCCTGAGCGGCCCGGTCTCCTTCGACAACCCGAAGGGCCAGGCCGTGATGCCGATCAAGCTGTTCCAGACCGATCCGCAGAGCGGCACCGTGAAGTCGCTGACCGACTTCGTCGCCTACTGAGCCTTCATCCGATGCCGACTGCAGCCTCTTCTTCCGCCAGCACCGAGCGCTACCGTTCGGCCTTTCGTCCCGGCCTGTTCGACGGCCGCACGGTGGTCGTCACCGGTGGCGGCAGCGGGCTCGGCCGCTGCACCGCGCACGAGCTCGCGAGCCTCGGCGCGCACCTCGCGCTGGTCGGGCGGCAGTCGGGCAAGCTCGAGGCGGTGGCGGCCGAGATCGCCGCCATCTACCCCGAGCGCGCAGGCGACGTCACGACGCATGTCTGCGACATCCGCGACGAGGCGGCGGTCCAGGCGACGGTGGCCGAGGTCATTGCGGCGCACGGCCGGCTCGACGGGCTCTTCAATTGCGCCGGCGGGCAGTTTCCGGCCCGGCTGCGCGACATCTCGCTCAAGGGCTGGGATGCGGTGGTGCGCAACAACCTGCACGGCACCTTCCTGTTCTCGCGCGAATGCTTCGTGCAGTGGATGGAGGCGAACGGCGGCAGCATCGTCAACATGCTGGCCGACATCTGGGGCGGGCTGCCKGGCATGGGCCATTCGGGCGCGGCGCGCGGCGGCGTGTTCACGCTGACCGAGACCGCGGCCTGCGAGTGGGGGCATGCCGGCGTGCGGGTCAACGCGGTGGCGCCGGGCTGGATCGCCTCGGCCGGCATCGACACCTACGACGAGGACTACCGCAACGTGCTGCGCGGGCTCCGCAACAAGGTGCCGCTGCAGCGCTTCGGCACCGAGGCCGAACTGTCCTCGGCCGTCGTCTATCTGCTGTCGGAGGCCGCGGGCTTCATCAGCGGCGCCGTGATCCGCGTCGATGGCKGCGTGCCGACGGCACGGCCGACCTGGAAGCTGGAACCGGCGGCGCGCAGCTTCGCCTACGACGGCTTCCCGCAGTACCAGCCGCCGGCCACCTTCGACGACCTGCCGGGCGGGCACAAGGAAACCTCGTGAGCATGAGCACGAATCCGACGCCGGCACAGGTCAGGGTCGAACGGCAAGGCGCCGCCTGCCGCATCACCATCGACCGTGCCGAGGCGCACAACACGATGACCGACACGGTGATGGTCGCGCTGACCGAGGCGCTGCGCCAGGCCGAGGCGATGGAAGGCGTGCGCGCCATCGTGCTCACCGGCGCCGGCGACAAGACCTTCTGTGCCGGCGGCCAGCTCAAGCCGACTGCCGACGGCTCGCCGTTCGCGCTGGAGCCCGGCCGCTTCGACAATCCGGTGGCCGAGCTGTTCCGTGCGCTCGATCGCTGCAACCTGCCGATCATCGCGCGCGTCAATGGCGGCGCCTTCGGCGGCGGGCTGGGCCTGGTCTGCGCCTGCGACTTCGCGATCGCCGCCGAGGGCGCGATGTTCGGCACCACCGAGGCCCGCGTCGGCGTATTCCCGATGATGATCCTGCCGCTGCTGATGCGCGTGATCCCGCGCCGGCGGCTGCTCGAGATGTGCTTTCTCGCGCATCGCTTTCCGGCCGGCGATGCCGAGCGCTTCGACATCGTGAACCGCGTGGTGCCGGCCGCGGAGCTCGATGCCGCGGTCGACGAACTGGTGGCCAAGCTCGCGGCCAATTCGCCGGTCGCGCTGCGCATCGGCCGCCGCGCCATCGGCGCGGTCACCGACCTGTCGTTCAACGACGCCTTGAATCTCGCGCAGGCCATCCTGCCCGTGCTGTCGCAGAGCGAGGACACGCGCGAGGGCATGAAGGCCTTCGCCGAACGCCGCGCGCCGGAGTGGCCCGGACGATGAACACCTTGCCTGAACGCCGAACCCGCCCGCTGCGCATCGGCTGCGCCAGCGGCTTCTGGGGCGACTCCGAGAGCGGTGCCTCGCAGCTCGTGCGGCTTGGCGAGATCGACTACCTGGTCTTCGACTTCCTGGCCGAGATCACGATGTCGCTGCTGGCCCGTGCCAAGGCCAAGTCGGCCGACGCCGGCTATGCGCCGGATTTCGTGCGGGTGGTGGCGGCGCTTGCGCCCGAGCTGAAGGCGCGCGGCATCCGCGTGGTGTCGAACGCCGGCGGCGTCGATCCGGCCGCCTGCCGGCTGGCGCTGCAAAAGGAACTCGAAGCCCAGGGGATCGCGTTGCGGATCGCGGTGGTGGAGGGCGACGACCTGTCCGGCCAGGCCGATGCGCTGCGCGCGGCCGGCACGCGCGAGATGTTCAGCGGCGCACCGATGCCGGCCGAGCTGCTCAGCATCAATGCCTACCTTGGCGCGCAGCCGATCGTCGCCGCGCTGGCGGCCGGGGCCGACATCGTGATCACCGGCCGTGTGGTCGACAGCGCGGTCACGCTGGCGCCGCTGGTGCATGAATTCGGCTGGGGCTGGCAGGACTGGGACCGGCTCGCGACCGGCAGCCTGGCCGGCCATCTGATCGAATGCGGCGCCCAGGCCACCGGCGGCCTCTTCACCGACTGGGAGCGGGTGCCCGGCTGGGACGACATGGGCTTCCCGATCGTCGAATGCCCGGCCGACGGCCGGAGCTTCGTGCTGACCAAGCCGCCCGGCACGGGCGGGCTGGTGATTCCCGCCACCGCGGCCGAGCAGATCGTCTACGAGATCGGCGACCCGCGCGCCTACCTGCTGCCCGACGTGTGCTGCGACTTCTCCGAGGTGCGGCTCGAACAGGACGGGCCCGATCGCGTGCGCGTCAGCGGCGCGCAAGGCCGGCCGGCGCCGCTCAGCTACAAGGCCAGCGCCACCCATGCCGACGGCTGGCGCCTGCTGGGCACGCTGATGATCGGCGGGCCGGAAGCGGCACGCAAGGCGCAGCGCGTGGGCGAGGCGATCCTGGCGCGCTGCCGGCGGCTGCTGGCCGAGCGCGGACTGGCCGATTTCGGCGAAGCCCACATCGAGGTGCTGGGTGCGGAGAGCACCTACGGCCCGCATGCGCGCACGCGGCACAGCCGCGAGGTGGTGCTGAAGCTGGCCGCGCGGCATGCATCGCGCGCCGCGCTCGAACTGCTGGCGCGCGAAATCGCGCCGTCGGCGACTGCCATGGCACAAGGCATCACGGGCTTCGCCGCGGGCCGGCCGTCGCCTTCGCCGGTGGTGCGGCTGTTCTCGCTGCAGGTGGACCGTGCGGCGGTGCCGGCGCGCGTTTCGATCGACGGGCAGGCGCTGCCGTTCGACGAACTGCAGGTCGGCCAGCCGATCGCCGCGCTCGATGGCGCGCAAGAGCAGCCGGCCGCCGCGTCGGCGGCCGACACCGTGCGCGTCCCGTTGATCCGCATCGCCCATGCGCGCAGCGGCGACAAGGGCGACATGGCCAACATCGGCGTGATCGCACGCTCGCCCGAAGCCTATGCATGGCTGCTGCGCGCGCTCGACGCCGACACCGTCGCGGCCTACTTCGCGCACGTGGCCAAGGGCCGCGTCAGGCGCTACCCGCTGCCCGGCTTTCACGCGCTGAACTTCACGCTCGAGAACGCGCTCGGCGGCGGCGGCATCGCCTCGCTGCGCTACGACCCGCAGGGCAAGGCGCTGGCGCAGATGCTGCTCGACCTGGAACTCGACGTGCCGGCCGACTTGGTACAAAGCCTTTCATGAAAACCACTGCCACAAAGTCCAAAGCACCTGCCAGAAAAGGCAGCTCGAACGCGGCCGGTTCGCCCGGCGCAATCCCGGGCGAAGCCCTTGCACCCATCGCCGCCGGCAAGCAGACGCCACGCCGGCTGCGCCGCGCGGCCGAGATCCTGGCTGCGGCGCGCGAAGTGTTCCTCGAGAAGAGCTTCGAGCGTTCCTCGGTGGCCGAGATCGCGGCCCGCGTCGGCGTCGTCGAAGGGCTGGTCTACACCTATTTCCCGACCAAACGCGACCTGCTCAACGAGGTGCTGCGCGGCATGTACGAGCCGCTGATCCAGGACATCGCCGATGGCTTCGCGCGTATCCACGGCTTCCGCAGCCGGCTGCGTTTCCTGGTCTGGCGGCACCTGCGCGTGTACGTCGAGGAGCCCGGGCTCTCGCGCATCGTGCTGCACGAGGTGCGCACCAGCCCGGACTACTTCCAGTCGGTGCTGCACGACCTGCAAGTGCGCTACACCGCCTTCCTGGTGCGCACCGTGCGCGAGGCGGTGGAGGAGGGCGAACTGCCCGCCGACACCGACGTCGAGCTGATCCGCAGCATGCTCTACGGGGGCATCGAGCACCGCATGTGGTCGCAGCTGTACGGCCGCGGCAGCATCGACATCGAAGCCACCGCGGACCGCTGCACGGCCATGCTGCTGGGCGGCATGCTGATGGCGCGCGAAGCCGCGCTCGACGCCGGGCCCGGCACCACCACTGCGGCGCCGCGCTCGGGCGGCGACATCGAGGCCCGTCTCGCGCGGCTCGAACGGATCGTGGCCGGCGGCGTGCTGCCGCCGGCTCCCGCAGCCCCTGCAGCAAAGCGACGCAAAGACCTCCCATGACGCCGATCCGAAAGCTCTTCATCGCCAACCGCGCCGAGATCGCGCTGCGCATCGTGCGCACGGCCAGCCGTCTCGGCATCGAGACCGTGGTGCCCTGGCACCGGCAGGACCGCGCCGGCCCCGCGCTGCTCGCCGCCACCGGGTCGGTGGAAGTCTTCGGCGAGCCGCCGGTCGCGGCCTGGCTCGATGCCCAGGCCATGATCCGCGCCGCGCGCCAGAGCGGCTGCGACGCCATCCATCCGGGCTACGGCTTCCTGTCGGAGAACGCGGCCTTCGCGCAGGCCGTGGCGGATGCCGGGCTGGTCTTCGTCGGTCCACCCGCGGGCGTGATCGAGCTGATGGGCGACAAGATCAGCGCGCGCCGCTTCGCGGTGCAGCACGACGTGCCGGTCACGCCCTCGGCCGACGAGGCCGACGACCCTGCGAGCTTTGCCGAGCGCGCGCGCGGCATCGGCTTTCCGCTCCTGATCAAGGGCGCCGCGGGCGGTGGCGGCAAGGGCATGCAGATCGTGCGGCGCGAGCAGGAGCTGGCCGCCGCCATCGACATCGCGCGCGCCGAGAGCCAGCGCTATTTCGGCGACGGCCGCCTGTTCGCCGAGCGCTTCGTCGAGCGGCCGCGCCACATCGAGGTGCAGGTCTTCGGCGACAGCCACGGCCACGTGATCCATCTGGGCGAGCGCGAGTGCTCGATCCAGCGCCGCTTCCAGAAGTTGATCGAGGAGTCGCCGGCGCCCGGGCTGCCGGCGGCGCTGCGCGAGCGCATCTGCGCCGCGGCCGTGCGCCTGGCATCGGCGGCAGGCTACGTCAACGCGGGCACGGTCGAATGCATCGTCTCGCCCGAGGGCGAGTTCTTCTTCCTCGAGATGAACACGCGGCTGCAGGTGGAGCATCCGGTGACCGAGATGGTCACCGGCCTGGATCTCGTCGAGCTGCAGCTGCGCGTGGCGCAGGGCGAGGCGCTGGGCATCGCGCAGGCGCAGGTGACCAGCGCCGGCCACGCCATCGAATGCCGCATCCTGGCGGAAGACGCGGACGCCGGCTTCGTGCCGGACACCGGCCGCGTGCTGCTGCTGCACGCGCCGCAGGGGCCGGGCGTGCGCTTCGACGTCGGCGTCACCGAAGGCGCGCCCGTGACCGCCGATTTCGACTCGATGCTCGCCAAGCTCGTGGTGCACGGCGCCGACCGCCGCCTCGCGATCTCCCGCATGCGCACGGCGCTGGCCGAGACCACGATGCTGGGCGTCACGATCAACAACGACTTCCTGGCGCGGGTGCTGCGGCATCCGGCCTTCGCGCAGGGCGAGACCGACACCGGCTTCCTCGAACGGCATCGCGAGGCGCTGGCACCGGCCGCGCTGACCGATGGCGAGCGCCACGCGCTGCTGGCAGTCGCCGCATCAGCGGCGCCCGACCGCGCCGCCCGCACCGTCCCCGAGCCCTACGCCTCGATGGGTGCCTGGCGCAACTGATCTTCACTAGGCCTCATTCATGACCACCTTCCTGTTCAGCCATGCGCCCGCGGTGCGGCACCGCGTCCACGCCCACGCCGAAGCGGTGCAAGTCGACGATGTCCGGCTCGCGGTGCGCGCCGCCGGCGGCGGCAGCTTCGTCACCACGGTCGACGGCCGCAGCGAGCGCCTGAATGCCGTCGCGCACGGCGACTCGGTCTACGTGCAGCTCAAGGGACGGGCCTGGCGCATGGACCGCGTCGACCCCGCCCGCTCGAGCAACGGTGCCGCGGCCGGCGTTGCGGGCGCCTCGCTGGCACCGATGCCGGGCGTCGTCGTCTCGCTGCAGGCCACGCTCGGACAGGCGGTGCGCCAAGGCGATGCGCTGCTGGTGATCGAGAGCATGAAGCTGCAGATGACCATCGGCGCCGCGGCCGACGGCGTGGTGGCCGAACTGCCGCTGGCGGTCGGCCAGACCTTCCAGCGCGGCGCGGTGCTGGTGCGCACGGAGGAACCATCGCAATGAGCCGCATCCAGAGCCAGATCGACACCGGCAGCGCGAGCTTCCGGCAGAACCACGCGGCGATGGCCGAACGCGTCGATGCGCTGCGCCGCAAGCTGCACAGCGCGCGCTACGAGCGACCGGAACGCGACATCGAGCGCCTGCACCGGCAGAAGAAGCTGACCGTGCGCGAGCGGCTCGATCTGCTGCTCGACCCGGGCACGCCGTTCCTGGAGATCGGCGCACTCGCCGCCAACCGCTCGTACGAGGGCGAGGTGCATGGTGCAGGGCAGGTCTCGGGCATCGGCATCGTCCAGGGCCGCGAGGTGATGATCCATGCGGACGATCCGAGCATCAAGGGCGGCGCCTGGTATCCGCTGTCGATCAAGAAGATCGTCCGCACGCTCGACATCGCGATCGAGAACCGGCTGCCGGTGATCCACCTCTGCGACAGCGCGGGCGGCTTCCTGCCGCTGCAGTCGGAGCTGTTCCCCGACCGCCATGCGGCCGGCCGCATCTTCCGCAACCAGTGCACGCTGTCGAAGATGGGCGTGCCGCAGATCGCCGTGGTGCTCGGCCACTGCACCGCGGGCGGCGCCTACATCCCGGCGCTGTGCGACTACAGCGTGATCGTGCGCGGCAACGGCGGCGTGTTCCTCGGCGGCCCGCCGCTGGTCAAGGCGGCGACCGGCGAGGTGGTCACGGCCGAGGCGCTGGGCGGCGCGCAGATGCACACCACGGTCTCGGGCACCTGCGACTACGCGGCCGACGACGAGCCGCATGCGCTGTCGATCGCGCGCGACATCCTGGCCCAGACCACGCCCGGCCGCAAGCAGGCGATCGACCGCATCGAGGCCGAGCCGCCGCACTACGATCCGCAGGAGCTCTACGGGATCATCCCGACCGACTGGAAGACCGGCTTCGACATGCGCGAGGTGATCGCGCGCATCGTCGACGGCAGCCAGTTCCACGAGTACCAGCCGGACTACGGCACCACCATGGTCTGCGGCTATGCGCGCATCTGGGGCTGCAAGGTCGGCATCCTGGCCAACAACGGCGTGCTTTTCAACGACAGCTCGCTCAAGGCCGCGCACTTCATGCGGCTGTGCGACCGCGACCGCACGCCGCTGGTCTTCCTGCAGAACATCACGGGCTACATGGTCGGTCGCGAGTACGAGGAGCGCGGCATCACCAAGGACGGMGCCAAGATGATCATGACGCAGGTCGGCTGCACGGTGCCCAAGTTCACCGTGATCGTCGGCGGCTCGTTCGGCGCCGGCAACTACGGCATGTGCGGGCGCGCCTTCGACGGCCGCTTCCTCTGGATGTGGCCGCAGTCGCAGATCGCGGTGATGGGCGCCGAGCAGGCAGCCAACACGCTGGCCGATGTGAAGGTGCGCCAGCTGCAGCGCAACGGCCATGCGCTGTCGGACGAGGAGATCGCGGCGATCCGCGACCCGGTGCTCAAGAGCTTCGAGGCCGAGAGCGATGCCTACCACTCGACCTCCGAGCTGTGGGACGACGGCATCCTCGATCCGGTCGACACGCGCAATGCGCTCGGCATGGCGATCGCGGCCTCGCTGAACGCGCCGTTCAGCGACGACGTGGGCTACGGCGTGCTCAGGCTCTGAGCCGCCGCGCGGCGAAGAAGGAGACGACGGAACATGATCGCGATCGACGACAACAGCACCATCGGCGACACCTTCTCAAGGGCCGCGGACATGTATGCGGACAAGGTCTTCCTGGCCGTGCCCGCCAACCCGGCGCGCGCCTACGCGGCCGAAGGTGTCGAGATCAGCTACCGCGCCGCGGCGCAGGCCGTGCAGGCGTTGACGCGAACCTATGCCGCCGCGGGCTACGGCGTCGGCCACCGCATCGGCCTGCTGCTGGAGAACCGGCCCGAGCACCTGCTGCACAAGCTCGCGATGAACGCGCTGGGCGTGTGCTGCGTCCCGCTCAATCCCGACCATCGGGCGGGCGAGCTGGCCTTCGTGATCGACCATGCGAAGGTCGAGCTGGTGGTCGTCGTCGCGGCGCTCGACGCGCTGCTGCAGGCCGCGCTGGCCGAGGCCGCGCAGCGGCCGGGCGTGGTGCGCCTCGATGCCTTCGAGCAAGGCCTGCCGCGCGCGGCGCGAGCCGCCGCATCCACCACGCCCGATGGCCAGACCCCGGCCAGCGTGMTCTACACCAGCGGCACCACGGGCCGGCCCAAGGGCTGCGTGCTGTCGCACCGCAGCGAGCTCGCGTTCGGCGCCTGGTACGCGACGCGCGGCGGCCTGGCCGGCTTCGGCGAGGGCTGCGAGCGGATCTACAACCCGCTGCCGCTGTTCCACGTGAACGCGTCGATCTTCTCCTTCTACTGCGCGATGCTCAAGGGCAACTGCCAGGTGCAGACCGACCGCTTCCATGTCTCGCGCTGGTGGACCGAGGTGCGCGAATCGCGCGCGACGGTCGTGCACTACCTGGGCGTGGTGGTGCCGATGCTGCTGGGCCAGCCGGCGAGCCCGCTGGACCGCGAGCACGCCGTGCGTTTCGCCATCGGCGCCGGCGTCGAGCCGCAGCGGCATGCGAGCTTCGAGCAGCGCTTCGGCTTCCCGCTGATCGAGATCTGGGGCATGACCGAGATCGCGCGCGCGCTGATCGACAACCAGGCGCCGCGCCGGGTCGGCACACGGGCCTTCGGCCGCGCGCAGCCCGGGCTCGAGGTCCGGGTGGTCGACGATGCCGACATCGACGTGGCCGACGGCACCGACGGCGAGATGCTGATCCGCCATTCGGCCGCGACGCCGCGCAAGGACTTCTTCAGCGGCTACCTCGACGATCCGAAAGCCACCGAGGCGGCGTGGCGTGGCGGCTGGTTCCATACCGGCGACATCGTCCGGCGTGCGCCCGACGGCATGCTGCACTTCGTCGACCGGCGCAAGAACATCATCCGGCGCTCGGGCGAGAACATCGCCGCGGCCGAGGTCGAGGCGCTGCTGCAGACGCATCCGTGGGTCGACCAGGTGGCGGTGCTGGCATTGCCGGACGACGTCCGGGAGGAGGAGGTGCTCGCCTGCGTCGTGCTGCGCCCGGAGGCCGGCGCGGATGTCGATGCCGCGGTGCGCGCGCTGTTCGATCTCTGCCACGCGAAGCTGGCCTACTACAAGGCGCCGGGATGGGTCTGGGTGACCGACCGCATCCCGACCACCGCCACGCAGAAGATCCAGAAGCACCAGATCTTCCCGCCGGGCATCGATCCGCGCGGCCTGGCCGGCATGCGCGACCTGCGGGCCCTGAAGAAGCGCGGCGCCACCCCCGGCCCGAGTCCGGCGCTGGCCGGGACACCGACATGAGCGCGCAGGCACCGATCGACTTCTGGTTCGACTTCGTGTCGCCCTATGGCTACCTGATGTCGGAGAAGATCGATGCGCTGGCCGCGCGGCACGGGCGCAGCGTCCGCTGGCGGCCGGTGCTGCTGTTCGCGGTGTTGCGGGCGCTCGATCTGCCGGCGCCGCTGGCCAGCGAGACCAAGCGCGCCTACATGTGGCGCGACTTCGAACGCTCGGCGCGCTTTCTCGGTGTGCCCTTCCGTTTGCCCGATGGTTTCCCGGCGATCGCGCCGCATGCTGCGCGCGCATTCCATCTTCTCGACCGCAGCGAACCCGCGGCCGCCATGCGTTTCGCCCGGGTGGCCATGCGCGGCTACTTCCGCGACGGGGCGGCACTCGACGACGCCGGCCAGGTGGCGCGCTGGGCCTGCGAGGCAGCGCCTGCCCTCGGTGATGCGAAGGGTTTCGAGCACCGGCTCGGAGGCACGGAAGCGAGGGAGCTGCTTCGCCAGGAGGTCGAAGAGGCCGTGCGCCAGCGTGTCTTCGGCTCGCCCTTCATCGTGATCGATGGCGAAGCCTTCTTCGGCGTCGATCGCTTGCCGCAGATCGACGCCTGGCTGGACGGCCGCCTGTTGCCGGCCCCCCACGCACGAGGAGCCTGATCGCATGTCCGATCCCGTACTGATCCATGTCGAAGGCGCCGTCGGCGTCATGCGCTTCAACCGCGGCCAGTCGCTGAACACCCTGGACCTGCCGATGTTGCTCGCCATGGAGGCGGCCTTGACGGCGCTGGAGGCCGACGATGCGGTGCGCGCCATCGTTGTCACCGGGGCCGACGACCGGGCCTTCGTCGCCGGCGGCGACATCAAGGACTTGAACAGCCGGCGTGGGCTGGCGCACTACCAGGCGTTCGGCGCCGTGGTGCAACGCGTGTTCCGCCGCTTCGAGAGCTGCCCGAAGCCGACGCTCGCGGCCGTCAACGGATGGGCGCTCGGCGGGGGCATGGAGCTGATGCTGTGCATCGACATCCGCCTGATCGGCGAGGGCGTGCGCATCGGCTTGCCGGAGATCAAGCTCGGCCTGTTCCCGGGCGGCGGCGGCTCGCAGCGCCTGATGCGCCAGCTGCCCCTGTGCCAGGCCAAGCTGCTGATGTTCGCGGGCGACCCGATCGAGGCGCGCGAGGCGCTGGCGCTGGGACTGGTCAACGCGGTGGTGGCGCCCGAGCGGCTGCAGGCCGAGACGATGGCGCTGGCCCGGCGCATTGCCGAGCAATCCCCCGTGGCCTTGCGCCTGCTCAAGAAGTCGATGCTGCACGGGGCCGACATGCCGATCGACGCGGCGCTCGAATACGAGCGCGCCATGATCAGCCTGGTGTTCGACAGCGACGATGCGCACGAGGGCTGCGAAGCCTTCATCGGCAAGCGCAAGCCGGTCTTCAACGGGTCCTAGCCGCCCTCAGGCGCGCGCCGCCGCCGCCAGGCTGCCCGGCCCCCGATCCCCGTTCGCGGGGTCGAAGCGCACGCCGCGCAGGTGGAGCGCCAGCGCGGCGTCCATGGTCTGCACGTGCTTGCTGTGCCAGTCGCGCAGCTGCCACACCATCTGCCGGACCTGGAGCAGGCGGCCCTCGTCGGCCTGCACGATGCCTTCGCGCATCACCTCCAGCACCACCCGGTGCTGCAGCATGTGGTCCTTGCGCTGTGAAAAACCGGTGGACTGCATCCAGAGATCCTCGCGGGCGAAGTTCTCGGCGGTGCAGGCGACCACCTCGCGCCAGGCCGCCGGCAGTTGCGCGTCGTCGGCGGCGTCGGCGATCGCCAGCCGCGCGACGAAGGCCTCGCGGGCCCGGTCCATGAAAGGCAAGTCGAGCGACAGTGCGCCGGACCGATCCGAGGCTGACATGTGTTTTCTCCTGGATAGAAAGACACAAGGCTAGCCCTCCCGCGCGAGGGATTCATTGACCTGCGACAAGCATCGCGGCAGGTCGCGGATGAAGGCTTAGGGCCTGTTCACGCTACTTCCGGGTCGCGAAGGTATGCCAGGACGGGCCAATCAAGGCGCGCGACGGCGCCCAGGCGTTCCACCCGAAGGCCCTTGCTCGAAGGCACATGGCTGAAATCGGTGCGGCAGCGCTGCTCGGCGAAGAGGCGCGAGAGCATGGAGCGCGAGACGCCGGAGCGTTGTGTGAGCTCCAGGGGCGAGATGCCTGCGGCCTGGCGCAGGCGATTGATCTGGGTTCCGACGAGCGCGGCGGCTTCGCTGCGGGCCGGCTTGGCCTTGGGAGTCGGCAGGTAGAGCGCAGTTCCGCGAGCGGATCGCATCGCATTGATTGCGAAGCTGCTCCTCAGAGAGCGGAGTGGCGATACGGGCCCGTTAGGGTCATTCGGCGCCTTCGCACGCGCACGTTGGTGCGATGCGAAAAGCCGCGCGCAATTGGACCTCGGGCGGACGGAACCGGCGACGAGGCAACGGTTAGGGTCAGCGACGCGGGCGTGCCTTCTTGCGCGCGCGTTCAGTTCGCGGGAACGGTCAACACTGGGGCCTGCTGCGCGGGGCCCGTCTCGGCCAGCGACATCAGCAGCAGCATGAAGCTGAAGATGGCCTTGGATCTGATGTCGCGGTTGTCGACCCAGAACCAGCGGCCCTGGTAACGCACCGACACGAAGGGCTCCGCTGGTGTTTCGTTGCCGGCCCGGATCCTGACCAGCGGCTGGTCGCGTGGGTGGCCGTTCGTTGCGGCCGCGGGGACGTTGCTGCTGCGGCCCTCGGCGATGTCTTGCGCCGGCACCTCGACCGAGCCAGAGATCTCGGTCAGGATCTCGAGGATCGAGCGTGAGAGGATCGCCACCTCGCGATTGTCGCGAGGAAGATCACCGAAAGTCAGCCTGAGCTCCTGTGCTCCGGGATCGATGGCGAGTGTTTCACGCAGGAGGCGGATGTCGTCGACCACCGCTCGTGGCAGCCTGTGAGCGCTGAAGGTGATCAGCGCGGTCTCGTCGGCTCCGCGGCGCTCGAGCCTGAAACCTATCGCCTCGGACACCTGCACGCGTCGCAGTGCGTCGAGGGCCTGGTAGAACTCCGGGTCAGCTTCGCGGATGCCGAGGGCGCGGTTGCTGCGGTTGTATACGCCGTTGATCGCGCGGGTCGTCAACTGGAACACCAGGTCGATCGGGAAGCCGGCCTGTACGAGCTGGAACAGCGCGGTCGGCTGGATCGGCCGCAACAGGCTGCGCGTGAACTTCTCGCCCAGCAACGGCGCATAGCTGATCGTGGGCTTGTCGATGTAGAGCGCACCCGCGCCGAGCGTGAGGCCCTTGCCGGTTCCGTCCGGCACGCCCGGTGTCAGACCCGAGGAGAACACGCTGCTCAAGCTTACCTGGCTCTGTACCTGGTACGAGGCGATCACCGAAGAGACATCGAGGAACATCGGTGTGTCGCCATAGCGCAGCTTGACGATGTTGAGCAGCATCTGCTCCTTCCACGAACTGGCCAAGGCCTCCGAGTACACGAGGCGATCGCGATTCACCGAGCCCGCACCGATGCTCGCGCACGCCGACAGCAGCACCAACAGCGCCACCATCGGCAGCACGAGCGCAAGACGATGCAGTCGATTCGGCATGAATCCTGTCTCCCGTGAGGTGCCACCCGMCGAGCGCCGCGCGCCGGGCTGCGTCCAGCCCGCCCCCCGCCAGGGTCAAGGAAGCACCTACAAGCTGCGCAGCTACCCAGCCGCGAAGGCCGAGATCGCGCAGCTTGCGACCGTCCAGCACGATGTCAGCACCGCAAGCGCCAAGCCCTTCTGCCACCGGAAACTCATGATGGCACGAATGACCTTTCACGGGAACCTCAGGACGTTGCAACCCGGCACGCGAGTCCTGCGGCTTCACATCCCTCTCTCCCAGACAACTGAGATCGCGCTGGGCGATGTTCTAGACGGGCACCGGCCCTTGGCGCCGATTCGCAACATGCGGGTCAGCTGTTCACACGCGATTTCGTCCTGATCGCTCGGTGCCATGCGCGACCCAGGTCAAAGGTGCAGTCGAGCCACTGTTCTCAGCTGGACACCAGCACCAGCGCCCCGCCGCGCACACCCTCATCCCCCCTGTTCGCCGGCTCGAACCGCGCCCCCCGCAGATGCAGCGCCAGCGCCGCATCCATCGACTGCACGTGCTTGTGATACCAGTCGCGGAACTGCCAGGCCATCTGCCGGACCTGCAGAAGCTGGCCCTCATGGGCCTGCACGACGCCTTCGCGCATGACCTCCAGCACCACCCGGTGCTGCAATGTGTGGTCCTTGCGGCAGGAGAAGCGGGTGGCGTGCATCCACTCGTCCTCGCGCGCGAAGCTCTCGGCCGCCAGGTCGACCACCCGCTGCCAGGCGGCCGGCAGCTCGGCATCGCCGGCTTCGTCGACGCGCTTCAACAGGACCGTGAACTGCTCGTGCGCCCGGTCCATGAAGGGCAATTCGAGCGAAAGCGAGGCTGCCATGTCAGATCTCCGCATTGAAAGACACAAGGCTAGCCCTGCCGCGCGCGGGGTTCATTGACCTGCGACAAGCATCGCGGCAGGCCGCGAGCAAAGGCCTAGCTGCGCAAGGTGAAGACGATGGAGAGGTACGACACCGGCTGCGTGCCGAGGTCCTCGATGCCGTGCAGCGCGGTGGCATCGAAGAGCAGCGAATCACCGACGCGGAGTTTCACGCGCCTCGGGCCATAGCGATAGGTCACGGCGCCCGATAGAAGATATAGAAATTTCAGGCCCGGATGCTGAAA
>NZ_JBFUCI010000126.1:0-14760 GCF_056405335.1 Variovorax sp. P1_H12_2 | reverse complement strand
CCGCCGACCATCCGAACGTCGAAGGGCTGGCCCAGCCCGACGCCTGTGCGCAGGCGTAGACAGGCAATCCCATCGCCCTCAGGAGCGTGAGAGGCAGATACACCGAATTCGCCATGGGCCCTGGCGGTGTTCTGCCTTCCAGGATGCGCGCCGATCTTCTACGGGGCCCGCGCCAACGGGCCGAGTGAAAGGAACTGACACTTTCTGAAGGGAACCGAGGTTGACGCGATCTGCCTGATTGCTGAAAGTCGCTGCGCGCGCTGGGCGCGCACGAGAAGTTGCTGCGCGATTTTTTTCGGATTGGTTATAGGAAAAGAGGTTGATTCATGTTGTTTGAGTTTTCACGTTCAAGCGCCTGCTGGCGCAAGACGGCCCAAGGCATGACGGCGATGGCCGTCGCTGCCGCATTGGTCGTTCCCGACATTGCGTCGGCCTGCACGAGCTTTCTCATCCGGACCACCGATGGCGGTGCCGTCTATGGCCGCACCATGGAGTTCGCGTTCCCGCTCCAGTCGAGCGCCATCGTGGTCCCTCGCCAATATGCGATGACTGCCGCGGGCCCCGAGGGCAAGGCGGGCATGGCCTGGAAAGCCAGATATGCGGCCGTGGGCGTCAATGCGCTCGGGATCACGACAATCATCGACGGCATGAACGAAAAGGGGCTCGCCGGCGGCGCCCTCTACTTTCCGGGTTTTGCCGGCTATGCCGATCCGGCCAAGGCCAATCCTGCGAAATCGCTTGCGCCCTGGGATTTCATCAGCTGGGCACTGACCAGCTTCGCGACCGTCGCCGAGGTCAAGGCGGCTCTTTCCGGCATCTCGATCATCGATGTCAAGCAGGCGAACCTCGGCATCACACCGCCGCTTCACTACACGCTGCATGACGCTTCCGGGGCGTCGATCGTGGTGGAACCGGTGGACGGCGTGCTGAAGGTCTACGACAACCGCCTTGGCGTCATGACCAACTCGCCGCCCTTCGATTGGCACATGACCAATCTCAGGAACTATGTGAAGCTGTCGGCCGCCAGCGCGCCCGACCTCAAGGTGGAGGGACAGACGATCACTCCCCTGGGCCAGGGATCGCGCATGCTCGGCATTCCGGGCGATCCGACCCCACCGTCGCGATTCGTCCGCGCGCTTGGCTATGCGCTTTCTGCCCAGCGCCAGCCCAGCGGCATCGAGAGCGTTCGGCTCACCGAACATATCCTGAACAACTTCGATATTCCGATCGGATGGATCAAGGAAGGAGCCGGACAAGACACGTCCAAGGCGCCGCTCGAGTACACGCAGTGGTCGACTGTCGCAGATCTCTCCAACAGGAAGTTCTACGTGAAGACCTATGAGGATCAGACGCTGCGCAGCATGGACCTGATGAGTTTCGACCTGAATGCCAAGACGCTGGCGACGGCTGCGCTCACATCGGCCATCGAACCCCCGGCGTTGAAATTCCGGAAGCCGGCAACGCCAGGGAACTGATCGCGAACTGGAAGCCGACGCCGCGCACCACGTGCAGGGGGAGCTGCATGCCCGCCTGGCCGGCCTTGCGGCGCAGCCGGCTGGCGATGACGTCAAGCCGCTTGAGATCGAAATCCTGCCGATTTCCACTGATGCTCTCACTCAGATGTTCGCGGCTCACGACGGCACCTTCGGCCTGGAACAGGCGGGCCGCGAAGGCACGCTCGATCGTGGTGAGCTTCATCTGCCGGCCCGCCGGGTCACAGAGCCACCAGCCGCCCTCCTTCAGCAGCCAGCCGGGCGCTGCCGCGGGCGTGTCCGGCGGCAGCGCCACGGCGCGCACGCGGCTGCCGAGCATCCGGATCGTCGCCACCAGCTCCTCGATGTGGATCGGCTTGACCATATAGACGTCGGCGCCCTGATGCAGCGCATCGACGCGGTCCCGCACCGCGCCGCGGGCGCTGGCCATGACGATGCCGAAGGGCCCCGAGGCGCGCAGTTGCGCGGCGATCGACAGGCCATCCTCGCCTTCGAGTCCGATATCGAGCACGGCGATGTCGCAGCGGGCCAGCGCGTGCGCCTTGTAGAAGGCCGGCGCGTCGGCCAGGCCCTGGACCTCGAAACCGGCGCGGGCCAGATGCAGCACCAATTCCTCGCGCAGGTCTTCATCGTCCTCGACCAGGTAGACGCGCAGCGGGAGAGTCGATTCGATGGTTTTCATGGCTGGGTTTGCAAAGGAATCCGGAAGCGGAACACCGAGCCCCGGGCATCGGAGCGCAGCAGCTCGACGGCGCCGCCGTGCCTGCGTGCGATTTCGTCGCACAGGAACAGTCCGAGCCCGGTGCCGCTCGCCTTGGCCGAGGTCGTGCCGCGGAAGAAGCGTTCGAAGATGCGCGGCTGGTCCTGGGCCCGGATGCCGCCGCCCTGATCCTCGACGTCGATGCAGGCCTCGCCGCCGCGCAGGTGCAGCGCGATGCGAACCTCGCGCTCGGGCGGCGAGTATTTGATCGCGTTCTGAACCAGATTGTGCAACGCGATGTCGAGCAGGGCCGGGTCGCCGCGCACCGGTGCCGCACCGGCTTGCAGGTCCAGCCGCAGGCGCGCGCGCTCGGCCGGACCCAGCGGCTGGAGCAAGTCTTCGACCTGCGTGCGCAGGTCGAGCGGCTCGATGCGCAGCTTGAGCCGGTCGGCATGCAGGCGCTCCTCGGCCAGGCAGTTGTCGACCAGCATCGCCAGCCGGTGCACGGCGCGGCGGATCTTGACGGCACGCGGCGACGCCTCGACGCCGGGCAGTCCGATCGACTGCGCGGCGGCATCGATCACCGCCAGCGGGGTGCGGAATTCATGCGACACCAGCGCGACGAACTGCCGCTGCTGGCCCAGCGCCCTTCTTTCGGACTCCAGCGCCACTTGCAGGCCGGCTTCCGCCTCGCGCCGGCGCACGACCTCCGCGGCCAGCTGCGCATTGCTCGTGCCCAGTTCGCGGGTGCGCTGCGCGATCCTGGCTTCCAGCTCGCGCTCGACCCGCAGCGCATCGTCGAGGGCACGGCGGCGCGCGTGGCGCAGTTCGAGTTCCGCGCGGCGCGTGCGGTCGGCCACGATGATCGCGAGCAGCAGCATGTAGAACAGGCGCGCGGCGGCCCAGGACACACCCAGCGTGACGTCGCCCCCCAGCGGCATCCACCCGAGCCACTGCAGCCGGCCGAGCATGCTCGAGAAGGTCAACGCCATCATCAGCGTCGCCGGCCAGGCGTATTGGCGTTGCTGCTTGACGAACAGCAGCCAGCCCGCGAGCCCGATGGCGGTGGCAAGCGACAGCAGTTCCAGCATTGCGGACCAGGGCTCGATCGCCGCCTGGTGGCCGGCCAGCGCGACCGCACCTGCCAGCAGGTTGAAGGCCGCATAGGCCTTCGCCGTGCGGGCCGCCCAGGGCGCATGCACCCGGTAGTCGAACAGGCGCGCGACGAACAGCGCGGTCGCCGCCTGCAGCAGGCACTGCAGGGCGCCGCGCAGGTTCAGGTCGCCCATCTGCTCGTCGATCGCCAGGGCGGGCACCGTCTGCCAGGCATGCAGCAGCACCGCAGCGAACATCACGAAGGCGAAATGCAGGAACAGCGTGTCGCGCAGCCAGCGCCAGAACACGAGATTGACCATCATGAGCGCGAAGGCCACGCCCATGCTGGCGTTCAGGTAGGTCGCCAACTGGCGCTGCTGGCGCTCGAAGCCGAGCGGCTGCCAGAGCGAGAAGCCGTCCGCGTGCGGCGTGTCGGCCAGGCGCAGGTAGTGGTAGTGCGCTTCGGAATCGGGCAGGTCCACGTTGAAGAACAGGTCCGTGCTGACGAAGCGCCAGTTGAGCGGGAATTGGCGCCCCTCCTGGGCCACGGGCTCGCCGCCTGGAATCCGGGGCGCGTAGAGCGCCACCTCGCCGGGCCGAAGCGCCCGCAGGCGCAGCCACCAGCGCGCCGGCGCGTCCGGGGTCCGCGACAACGAGAAACGCACCCAGCACGCGGTGCCGTCCGCGCATCGCAACGGCCCGGCGCCGGCCGGGGCGAAGGCCGCGTCATGCCGGCCCGCGAGCACGTCCTCGGCGTGCAATGTCGAACCCGCGTCGCGCAGCACTTCGATGCGCTCGTCGAGGCGCACCGCCTCGGCCAGGCCGTCGCTCGCCGTCACGGCCCAGGCCGACATCGCCGCCGTGAGCCAGGTGAGGAGGGCCAGGATGAGGGGACCGAATCGCTGCAGAAAGAACGAGGAATCGAGATGGCGCGCGGGGATGGGAAGTTCTCCGACAGTCAGGCAGATCCGCGATTCTCACATCTCGCTCACGCCCCCCCGATTTACGTCGCTCTCGGCAAGCCAGGCAGTTCAGCGGCTCACGTCGACGTGACGCGACTCCGGCAGCATCCATAGCGCGATCATGCTCACGGCGCTCATCGCAACGACGTACCAGGCCGGCGCCATCGGGTTCTGCGTGACGGCCAGCAGCCAGGTGACGACGAACTGCGTCGTGCCGCCGAACAACGAAGTGCCGATGGCATAGACGAGCGACAGGCCCGTGCTGCGCACCGCGATGGGAAGCAGTTCGGGGACCTGCACCAGCCCTGCCGTGCCGAACACGGCGGTGAGCGCCGCCAGAAGTGCGGACACGGTAAGCAGGGTCGCCACGCCCGGGGCCCCCGAGAGCCACATGAACATCGGAACGATCGACAACATCAGCACCAGCCGCGGCAGCATGTTGACGATCCGGCGGCCGTAGCGATCGCACATCAAGCCGCCAAGGAGCGCAAAGGCGAAGGTCGTCGCGCCGCCCACCAGCACGCTGCCTTGCGCCAGCGCTGCCGGCAGTTTGAGTACCTGCACGGCGTAGGTCACCATGTAGTTGCCGACTTGCGAGGCCACCGCGGTAGAGGCCGTGACAAATACGCCCAGCCACAGAATGCGGCCGTGCTGGCGAAACACGGCGCCAACGATCGAGGCGCCACTGCGCTCGTCGGTGCCCTCGTGCGTTTCCGGCAGGCTGCGCCGGATGTAGATCGCAATGGGCACCAGCGCCAGGCTGAAAAGGAACGGAACGCGCCAACCCCAGCTGGCCAGTTGCTCCGGCGAAAGCAGCAGCGACAACGCGACGCCGAAGACGCCGCCCACCGTGACCGCCAGGCCCTGGCTGGCGATCTGCCAGCTCGAGTAGAAGGCCCGCTTGCCGGGTGGCGCCGCTTCGATCAGCAGCGAGGTGGCCGGACCCACCTCGCCGCCGAGTGCAAGCCCTTGCAGCAGGCGACAGAAGACGACGATGACGGGTGCGGCGATTCCGATGCTGGCGTAGCTGGGCGTGGCCGCCAGGCCCAGGGTGCCCACTGTGATGAGGGTCACGGTCAGGATCATCGCGGGCTTGCGGCCCGCCTTGTCGGCGAAGGCGCCGATCAGCACGCCGCCGAGCGGCCGGGTAAAGAAGCCCACCCCGAAAATCGCCACCGCTGCCAGGAGGCTGCCGAATTCGCCACTGACCGGAAAGAAGGTCTTGYCGATATAGACGGCGAAGTAGGCGTAGATGACGAAGTCGTAGAACTCCAGCGCGTTGCCGGCCACGGCCGCGGCGATCGCCTTGCGGCTGATGGCCGGCCGGGCCGACGGCGCACTGTCGGCGGCTTGGAGGGCGGTGGGGAATTCGCGCATGTTGTCGTTGCGCGCAAGTGTCGTCGCACTCATGAATGTCTCCGTGTATTGGATCTTGCGTGGATTCAGGCGGCGAGCGCCGACTGGGGTGCGTCTTCCTGCAGGCCGTGCAAGGCCTGAAGGCAGGCTTGCGAGCCTTGCTGCCATACCGCGTGCATCCAATCGGGCGCGTCGGGGTAGAAGGCGTCCTTCATGTCCTGCTTGATGCCGGCGGCCAGTTCCGTGTCGCCGCTGCCGTGGCGATGCAGCCAGTGCTCCGCGCGCATGGCGGCGATGACGCGCTCCATCGGCTGGGTGCCATATTCCAGGCAGATCCCGACGTGCTGGGCCTGCGGACATTCGTCCGTGAGGGCGCACTGGATCGGGCCGGTCAGCGGGATGCTGGTGGAGGTGCCGGTGGTGACCGAGGTCAGCTCGCCCCACCAGCGTTTGCCGCGCGCCAATACCGCCGGGTCGTCGTCCATGCTGGCAAAGATGCGCTCGCCCACGCCATAGGGGCCGAGGCCGGTGTGGATGTCGACGGAGGCCAGCTGGCGCACTTGCGAGGCATAGCGACGCAGGATGCCGCGAAAGGTGTTGTTGCTCCACGCTGGCGCCAGGCCGCCATAGTGCAGCCCGTCGGCATGGCTGTACTGGCCGAGCGACGTCGCGCGCTGCAGGCCGCGAGCGCCGTGGCGTTCGCGGTAGTCGGCGATGCGGGCCTCGTTGTCAGGAAGCGGCGGCCATTGCGCGGGCAGCAGCATGTCGTGGATCTGGCCATAGCCGGCATTGATCGGCAGCGGCTTGGAGAAGTCGACGAAGTTGCGGTTGAGGTCGATGTTCTCCTGCGTGGCGCGGCGCAGGTGCGAAAAGCCGTAGGGATTGACCGCGTGCACGTAGAGCAGCGACGTGCCGGACGGGAGCGCCGCACCTCCCAAGCGCAGCATGCCGGTCTGGATGGCCGAGCCGCAGAAACCTTCCACCCCGTGGACGCCACTGATGACGATCAGCATCTTGGATGCGTCGGCCGGGCCGTCCAGCACGACGTCGGTGGCGAGGGTCTCACCTTGCGCACCGGCCAGGGGCAGCACGTGACTTTCCACGGCCAGGCCGCGCGCCTGCGCGGCCTGCAGGAACTTTTGGCGGGCCTGGGCGTAATGGGGGCTGAACAAGTCGATGACCTGGGCGTCGTTCATATCTCGATGTCTCCGGAGTAGGTGTGGGGTCAGGCGGTGGCCATGGCGCAGCGCCGCTGCTGCTGGCGCGCCCGGCAGGCTGCGCCGAAGGCGGCGAAGATGGCATGCGCCAGCGGGCTGTCGTCGATGCGCATCTCGGGGTGCCATTGCACCGCCAGGGTGAACTGGGTGGCGGACTCGATGGAGAAGGCCTCGACCAGGCCATCGGGCGCCCTGGCCTCGATGCGCAGACCCTGGCCCAGGCGCTCGACGCCCTGGTGGTGCAGCGAGTTGACGACCGCATGCGTTCCGCCCGCGAGCGCCGCCAGCCGGCCGCCCTCGACGATGTGCAACGCGTGGCTGTCGTCGTACCAGCGCTCGACGGGTCGATCGTGATCGCCTTCGCGGTGATCGAGCCGGCCGGGCAGCTCGTGGACGGCCGGATTCAAGGTGCCGCCATAGATGACGTTGAGCTCCTGGAAGCCGCGACAAATCCCCAGCACCGGCACGCCGGCCTCGATGAGGCGCGGCAGCAGCGGCAGGATGGCAGCGTCGCGCTCGCGGTCCAGCAGCATGGGCGCATGCGGCTGCGGCACGCCGTAGCGCGCCGGATCCACGTTCGAGGGGCTGCCGGTGAGGACGATGCCGTCGATCGAAGCGATGAGCGTGTCGGCATCCAGCGCCTCGCCGAGCGCCGGCAGCACCAGGGGCAGGGCCTGCGCCGCTTCGGCCACGGCCCGCACGTAGCCGTGGGTGGCGGCGTGCGAGGGATGGCCATGGCGCACGATGCGATCGGAAGCGATGGCGACCACGGGTCGCAGGACTGGGGAATTGAGTGTGGGGGACTTCATCAGGGCGCGTTCTCCGGCTTTCGGATCGCAGTCTAGGAAGCCATTCGTTTTGCGTAAATCGCAATATAGTTTGATACTACTTGCAGGACTTGCAACTGAAATGAACACCCGGCAACTGCGGCATTTCCTGGCCGTCATGGACCTCGGCTCGCTGAGCGCGGCCGCCCAGAGCGTGCATCTGAGCGTCCCGGCGCTGTCGCGCAGCCTGCAGGCGCTGGAGGACGAACTGCGCGTACCGCTGTTCGACCGGCAGGACCGTCGTCTGCGCCCGACCCCTTATGCGCAGGACTATGTCGAGCGGGCGAGGCGTATCGTCTTCGACGAAAAGGAAGGCGCCCGCTCGCTGGCGCTCATGCGCGCGGGTGAGCTCGGGCCACTCTCGTTCGGCATGGGTTCTTCCATCGCGCTGAACCTGCTCGGGCCCATGCTGCTGCGACTGCTGGCCGATGCGCCCGGGCTGCACGTCAAGACCCTGGTGCAGAGCACCGACGTCCTCGCCGCGGCGCTGCGCCGGGAGGAACTGGATTTCTTCATCGGCGACGTTCGCGTGGCCGCGCACGACCGCGACCTCATCGCCGAGCCGTTGTATCCCTGCACCTTCGGCTGGTTCGCCCGCAAGGAACATCCCCTGGCCGGGCGCCCGCGCGTGACCGTCGATCAGTTCGCCGAGTACCCGTTGATCCTGTCGGGCTACGTCGACGAAACGGTGGTGCGCCGCATGTCGGATCTCTACGGCTTCACGTTGCCGCTGCAGGCGCACTTCGCGGCCAGTACCAATGACGTCGCAACCGTCCACACGCTCATCACCGCCAGCGACGCCATTGCGCCATCGACCGACATCGCGGTGGTCTCGGCCGTGCGAGCCGGCACCGTGGGCCGGCTCGATGTGACGCCAGCCCTCGACCTCGAACTCACACTCGGAATCGTCGAGCGGGCCGGCCGCACGCGCGTGCCGGCGGCCGAGCGTGCGTTCGCCCTGGTGCGGTCCTACTTTGCCTCGGTGGCGCAAGAAGTCGCGCGGCACCTGCCGTCAAGGAAGATCGCGCGACGTACGAGGCGCGATCAGCCCTGAACCATGACTGAGACCCCACCCATGCCCAACCACCGCACCCCTGCCCTGCTCCTGGCCTCGGCCGCGCTCATCGCCCTGCTCGTCCTCTCGGGCCTGCATCCGCACGACCGCGCGACCTGGTGGATGGAAGTGGCGCCGGTGCTGGTCGCGCTGCCGCTCTTGTGGGCCACCTACGGCCGCTTCCCGCTCACCACCCTGCTCTACGCGCTGATCTTCGCGCACTGCTGCGTGCTGATGCTCGGCGGCGCCTACAGCTATGCGCGGGTGCCGCTCGGCTTCTGGCTGCAGGACCTGATGCATCTGGGCCGCAATCCCTACGACAAGATCGGCCACTTCATGCAGGGCTTCGTGCCGGCGCTGATCGCGCGCGAGATCCTGATTCGAGGCCAGCATGTGCGGGGCCGCAGGATGCTGGCCTTCGTGGTGGTCTGCATCGTGTTGGCCATCAGCGCGAGCTACGAGCTGATCGAATGGGCCGCCGCGCTCGCGATGGGCCAGGGCGCCGACGAATTCCTCGGCACTCAGGGCGATCCGTGGGACACGCAGTCGGACATGTTCATGGCGCTGGTCGGCGCCGTGGCGGCCCTGCTTGTGCTGTCGCGCCTGCACGACCGGCAGATCGCCGCACTGATGCGGGCCCCCGCCGATCAGAAACTGTGGCGCAGCCCCAGGTCGTAGCCGTTCGCGCTGCGGTTGGGTTCGGTGACGGCGCCGTTCAATCCCACCGCCGAGCCGCCGCTGTTGTTGAGGTGCGAGTAGGTGGCATAGGCCACCGTGCGCTTCGAGAAGCTGTACACGTACCCCAGCGACAGCTTCATCGCCGCCGGGTCGCCCTCGGCGTCAGTGCCGTAGCGCGACCACGCAAACTTGATCTGGTTGCCGCCGACCGGAACGATCATGCCGAGGACATAGCCCGTGGCCGTGACCGGCACGAAGCTGTCGACCTTGTCGCGGTAGTAGCCGGCCGAGACCTCGACGAGCTTGAAATCGTAGGTCGCGCCGACATTGGCCACGGTGATGTTGCCATTGGTCTGCGTGCGCAGGTAGTCGGTGCGGCCCTTCGCGACGGCGATCGAGAACGGACCCGACCCCCAGCCGATGCGGCCGCTGTAGCCGGTGCCATCGTCCGAGGTCGGCAAGTGCGAGTCGTTGTCGCCCATGAAGTACTGCACCTCGCCGAAGAAGCCGCCCAGGCCCGGCGGCAGGTAGTAGCCGACCATGTTCGAGACCCGCGTGGAGGTCGGGCCGGCGATCGATCCGACCTGCGGCTGGATGGTGCCGACGCCGTTGTTGTCGAACGGGTCGACGTCGGTGCGGTTGCGGTAGTGCGCCGCGAAGTCGCGGCCCAACCGCAGTTCGCCCCAGAGGTCGATCAGGCTGACCGTGGCGCGGCGGTTGAAGCTCAAGGCGTCGGCCGATGTGGCGCCGTTCGGCTGGTTGTTGGTGTTGCCGGCGACCCCGGTGCCGGTATCGATGGCGACGCCGGATTCGAGCCAGAAGCCCGCCCCCAGGCCGCCGCCCAGGTCCTCGATGCCACGGACACCGAACCGCGAGGCCGAATTGCCGCTGCTGTACAGAGAGCTGCGGTGGGAGATGCTGCCGCTGCCGTAGCCGAGCACCGCATCGGCGACGCCGAACAGCGTGACGCTGCTGCCGGTGACCGGGCCCTGCCCGGTGCTCGACTGCGCGCTGGCGAGGCCCGCAACGCAGAACGCGCCCAGTGCGAGGGTCGCCGACCTGGCCAACGTGACTCTTCTCATCTCGTTCTCTCCTCTGCGCATTGCGCTGCCGCTCCGCGCGAGATGATAGACGAGGCCGAAGCGAGGGCCGCGCCCGGCCCTACAGCAGGTCCTTCAGGCGCGCCCGCAGCCGGCTGATCGCCTGGCTGTGCAGCTGGCAGACCCGGCTCTGGCTCACTTCGAGAATGGCGCCGATCTCGCGCAGGTTCAGCTCTTCCTCGTAGTAGAGGTTCAGCAGCAGCTGGTCGCGCTCCGGCAGCGCCGTGATCGCATCGATCAGCTGATGGCGCAGGCCGCTCTCGAGCAGCTGCGCCAGCGGGTCGTCGTTCGCGCCCTGCCCCTTGCGCGCCTCCTGCGCATGCAGGTCGAGAAAGGGGTTCTCCGATTCGCCCTTCGCGAAGTCCTCGACGTAGACCAGCTGGCAGCCCTGGATCTCCTGCAGCAGCGACTGGTAGGCCTCCAGGTCGATCTTGAGCTCCTTCGCGATCTCGCCCTCGGTGGGCGAGCGGCCGAGCCGGTGCTCGAGCGCGTGGATCGCCTTTTCGACCCTACGCGCCGACTGGCGCAGGCCGCGCGAGCCCCAGTCGCTGGCGCGCAGCTCGTCGAGCATCGCGCCGCGGATGCGCTGGCTGACGAAGGTCTCGAACTGCGCGCCCTTGTTGTCCTGGTAGCGGCTCGATGCGTCCAGCAGGCCCAGCATGCCGGCCTGGATCAGGTCGTCGAGCTCGACGCTCGCGGGCAGCTTGGCGATCATCTGCAGCGCGATGCGGCGCACCAGCGGCTGATGCTGCTCAAGCAGGTGGGACTTCTCAATGGTGCCCTGTGCGGTGTACACGTCCGGTCCTTTGTTGCATGTGCGTTGTTCGGTTCATCGTGCTCAGGCCACGGCCGCGCTCTGCGCCGGCGTCGCCCTCACCCATGGCGGGTCGACGCGCGGGCCCTGCGGCGGGACCGCGACCGACCGCCCGCCGGGCGCAGCGGGCCGCCAGGGCCAGCCGCCCATGTCGACCGCGATGCGGCGGAAGTCCACCGCCGCCGGGCTGGCCGGAAAGGCCTCCACCACGGTCTGCCGCAGCCGCCGCGCGTCCGCCAGGTGCGGATCGGCCCGCACCCAGCCGGCCGCCTCCAGCGATACCGCGAGGTAGCGGCTGCCGGTGTTGGCCAGGTTGGTGGTGATCCGCTGCGCCTCTTCGGCGCCGGCGACGCCATCGACGAGGAAGCGCAGCTGCTTCAACCCATGCGCGTAGTGCAGCCGCTTGATGCCCGCGTAGGCCGAGGTGATGGATGCGGCGCTCGGCTGCAGCACCAGCAGCAGTTCGTCGGCCAGCCGGGCCAATGCCGACAGCCGGCCCTCGGCGTCGATCTGCGCTGCGACCAGCACCACGCCGCCGCGGCACAACAGGCGCGGGTCGATCTCCGCGTGCCGATCGCCGAGCGGCGCCGGCAGCACGCCGACGCCGCAGTCGGCACGCGCGACCGCGCCCTCGCAGGCCAGCCGGCGGTCGGCCACGTCGGCCAGGTCGCCGAGCGGATCGATGGCCCAGGCGGCGCAGATCGCCGCCGCCGTGCCGCCGTACTCGTCGAGCACCAGCACGTCCTTGCCCTGGTGGACCAGGGCCGCGCCGAGGTTCATGGTGGCCGCGGCGGCGCACTCGCCGGGCCCCATGCCCGCGACGGCAATGACGCGCGTGGGCGTGTGCGCCAGCAGGCGCCGCAACCCGTCTGCCTGATCTGCAACCAGCTTGGTCATGTCTTGCTCCTCAACCGTGCTGCTCGAGCGCCCTGGGCTGCTGCGTCGGCGCGGTGGACTCGGTGCCGAGCGCCTCGAGCAGCATGAAGAGCTTGCCGACGCCGACATACAGCGCATTGCCCGACAGCGGCCGGCTCGATCGCGCCGGCCGCCCGGTGAGCTGGTTCAGCAGCGTGCGGGTGCGGTCGGCCCATTCGCCCTTTGCATGCAGAAGGCGCCAGACCGTGGTGGTCACCTGGCCGGCGATCAGCAGGCGCTTCATCATGTCCGGGTCGCCCAGCTCGCCCATGCCGCCCACCAGCTGCACGCCCTGCCGGATGAGGCGGAAACAGGGGTCGGCGTCGGCCGCCCAGGCCTGCCATTGGGCCAGCTGGCGCGCCGGCACCTCGCCGCCGATGTTCGACAACAGGTAACCCTGGGCCAGGATCTTCTGGCCGCGCTCGTCCAGCACGCGCGTGACCACGCAGCGCAGCACCGGCAGCGCATCCTTGTCGACGACAGCCGTCGGGCCCAGGCGAAGCAGCACCTCGGCATGGGCCTCGCACTGCAGCGCGGGCTTGCCGCGGAACACGGCCGCCCGGGTCGCGCCGAATTCGAAGCGCAGCCGCGCCAGCGTGCTCGGCGCCTCCGAGGCGGGGTCGATCACCGCGGTCGCGCCCGGCGCGCGCGCCAGCCATCGCTGTCCCTGGACTTGCCATTCGGCGATCAACTCGACGCCCGGCAACCGGGGCAGCACGTGCACCAGCGTGCGGCCGAGCGACTGCTGGCGCAGCCACTGGACCTGCCGCAGCCCCGGCTTGCGCCTGGCGTCGGGGCCGCCGCGCACTGCCGCGGTCGACAGCCACTGGTTGGGTGCCGCGAGCGGCAGGCCGCTGCGATCGGACAGCAGCAGGCTGCTCTGGCATTCGTAGGCGTCGCCGCCTTCGTTCGAGCGCAGACCGACTTGGCCCGACAGGGCCAGCACATGGGTGTCGCAGCCGGCCACGACCTCGCTGCGCGCCTGCACCAGCAGGTCGTCCAGCACCGACTTGTGGCCGATCGCCTCGTCGCCCGCGTTGCGCCACAGGCGGCGCGCGTTCTCGAAGCCGATCTGCGCCCCGGCCAGCGCGCCGGCGGCGGTCGCGAGCTCCTGCGCGTCGTGCGCCATGGCGCGGATGAGGTTCTGGTATTGCAGCCGCAGCCGGTCGGCCTCGGCCTGTGCCTGCACGACCAGGGCCTGTGGCACCGCGCCCGCGGGTTCATCCTGCATGTCGGCCTCGGCCGGCACGAACAGCGGGTTGTGGCGGCGCGGCTGGAACACGCTGTCGACCAGTTGCGAGCGGTCGGCGAGCATCAGGTTCTCCGGCACCTTCTGGCCGCTCGAGATGTAGTGCACCGGCAGCCGGTGGCGGATCACGGTGTCGATCAGCGCGCCCGGATGCGTGGCCTCGTCGACCTTGGTGAAGATGCAGCCCGCCAAGTCGTTGCCGCCGCCGCCGTTGCGATAGGCGTGCACGACTTCGTTGAGCGTGTCGCCGTGGCTGGTCGCGTTGAGCAGCAGCAGCCGCTTGACCGGACGGTGGCTGTTGCACAGCATCGCGATCTGGTCCGACACCGAGCGGTCGCGCTGGCTCATGCCGACCGTGTCGATCAGCACCATGTGCTTGTCGCGCAGGTCCTGCAGCACCAGGTGCAGGTCGGCCGCATCCTTGACCGCGAACACCGGCACGTCGAGGATCTGGCCGTAGATGCGCAACTGCTCGTAGGCGCCGATCCGGTAGCTGTCGGTGGTCACCAGGGCCAGCTTGTCGGCGCCGAAGCGCATCACGCAGCGCGCCGCCAGCTTGGCGGTGGTGGTGGTCTTGCCGACGCCGGTCGGGCCCATCAGCGCGTAGACGCCGCCTTGCGCGAGCAGCGCATCCTCGTCCTCGTACACCGGCACCGCGCGGATCAGCTCGGCCCGCGCGAAGGCCATGCCCTGCGCATAGGTCTGGCCGGTCGGCAGTTTCTCCAGCATGGCCTTCGACAGGCGGGCGCTGAAGCCGGCGCCGAGCAGCGTGCGCAGCAGGCGGCCGCGCACCGGGTCCTGGCGCTGGCGGTCGTTCCACACCACGCTGGCGAGCTGCTCCTCGAGCATGCCGCGCATCGAGTGGAGTTCGTTCAGGACGACGTCGGTCGGGGCCGCCGGGGCGGCGGCCACAGCGGCCGGGGCCGAAGCCGGGGCCGCGGCTGGCACTGCCGCCGGCATCAGCATCGCCGGTGCGACCGGCGCCGGCATCGGTGCCGGCGCAGCAGGCGGCGCCTTGGCGGCCACCAGCGGCGCGGCACTCGCCACCGCCTGGGTCACGTCGCCCTCGGCCATGGCGACGATCTCGACGCCCTCGGGAATCACGCGATGGTTCAGCACGATGGCTTCGGCGCCGAGCGCCTCGCGCACCAGCCGCAGGGCCTCGCGGCTGGTGGCGGCCACGAATTTGCGGGCCGTGGCCCGCACGTCTGTAGAAATGCTCAAACTCTTCCTCCGATGGTGGCGGTGATCTTGATGTTGCGAGAGTCAGGGATCTCCGCGTGGGAGAGCACCTTCAACT
>NZ_JBFUCI010000125.1:0-14832 GCF_056405335.1 Variovorax sp. P1_H12_2 | reverse complement strand
GCCGGGCGGCGCCGGGCCGATGCCGGTCTTCAGCTTCATGGGCCACAAGGACATGCATCCGCAGCAGATGCCCTGCTGGATCACGAACACCAATGCCCGAACGCACGACATCATCCGCTCGGGCTTCGACCGCAGTCCGATGTTCATGGGCAAGATCGACGGCATCGGGCCGCGCTACTGCCCGAGCGTCGAGGACAAGATCAACCGCTTCGCCGACAAGGAAAGCCACCAGATCTTCCTCGAGCCCGAAGGGCTGACCACCCACGAGTACTACCCGAACGGGATCTCGACCAGCCTGCCTTTCGACATCCAGTACCAGCTGGTGCGCTCGATGGTCGGCCTGGAGAACGCTCACATCCTGCGGCCGGGCTACGCGATCGAATACGACTACTTCGACCCGCGTGAGCTCAAGAGCAACTTCGAGACGCGTGCGATCCGGGGCCTCTTCTTTGCCGGACAGATCAACGGCACCACCGGCTACGAGGAGGCTGCCGCCCAGGGACTGTTTGCCGGCCTCAATGCTGCACTGCAATGCAGGGGGGAGGGCCCCTGGCTGCCGCGCCGCGACGAGGCCTATCTGGGCGTGCTGGTCGATGACCTGATCACCAAGGGCGTGACGGAGCCTTACCGGATGTTCACCAGCCGCGCCGAGTTCAGGCTGCAGCTGCGCGAGGACAACGCCGATATGCGGCTGACCGAGATCGGCCGGAAACTCGGGTTGGTCGACGATGCGCGCTGGGATGCTTTTTCGCGCAAGCGTGATGTTGTTTCACGTGAAACACAGCGGTTGCGATCGATCTGGGTCAATCCGCGCAACCTGCCGGCGGTCGAATCGGAGCGCGTCCTGGGCAAGGCCATCGAACACGAATACAACCTGGGTGACCTGCTGCGGCGGCCGAACGTCAGCTATGAGTCGCTGATGTCGCTGGATGGCGGAAAGTACGCGGCTGCAGAAACGCTGGGCCCGACCGAGGTGGAACAGATCGAGATCGCTGCCAAGTACTCGGGCTACATCGATCGCCAGCATGACGAGGTGGAGCGGGCTGCGCACTTCGAGAATCTCAAGTTGCCCGAGACCTTCGACTATGGCCAGGTCAAGGCGCTGAGCTACGAAGTTCGCCAGAAGCTGTCAAAGCATCGCCCGGAGACGCTGGGCATGGCTTCGCGCATCTCCGGCGTCACGCCGGCCGCGATCTCGCTGCTGATGATCCATCTTCGCAAGGGCGGGCACCAGGCCTTTGCCCGGGATGCGGCCACGACAGCAACACCGGTCGCCGAATGAACCAGGAGCAACTGCTACGCGAAGGCTCGGCCGCGCTCGGACTGAACTTGAGCGATCTTCAATGCCAGCGCCTGCTGGCCTACGGTGCGCTGATCCTCAAGTGGAACAAGGTGTACAACCTCACCGCGTTGAGGGACCCGGCGACGGTTCTGACTCACCATCTGCTCGACAGCCTGTCGGTGATCCCGCCGCTGGAGAGGAAGTGTCCAGGCGACGCGAGATTGCTGGACGTTGGGGCGGGCGCCGGTCTGCCTGGGGCGGTGATCGCGATCGTTCGGGGCGACATGCAGGTCACCTGCCTCGATGCCGTGGCCAAGAAGGCGGCTTTCGTCCAGCAAGTGGCGTCGGAGCTGGGGCTGAAGAATCTGCGCGGACTGCATGCGCGGGTCGAAATGCTGGCGGGAAGCTACGAGCTGATCAGTTCCCGGGCCTTCGCATCGCTGGCCGACTTCGTTGCAGGCTCTCGCCATCTGCTGGCGCCGGACGGCGTCTGGATGGCCATGAAGGGCAGGGCGCCGGACGACGAAATCGCCCAGCTTCCGGCGGATTGCGAAGTGTTTCACGTGGAACAACTGTCGGTTCCGGGCCTGGATGCCGAACGGTGCATCGTCTGGATGCGAAAACGCGCCGCCTGACAGGCGCTCATTGCGCCGACCTCGCTTAGACTCGACGCACTCCCATTTCAGGCCATTTCCCATGTTCGGCATCGCTGACTACGGCGCGTTCGTCGCCGCCATCATTCTCTTTCTGGCGATACCCGGGCCTGGCAATCTCGCATTGATCACCTCGACCGGCAAAGGTGGGATCCGTGGCGGGCTGGCTGCGACCCTGGGCGTGATCGCGGGTGACCAGGTGCTGATGTGGGCCGCCGTGGCGGGCGTTGCCGCCTTGCTCAGTGCCTACCCGGCCGCATTCAGCGCGGTGCAGTGGGTCGGCGCCGCCTATTTGGCGTGGCTCGGCTTCAAGATGATCCGCGCCAGGCCGGGTGCAGCCCCCATCCTCAATATCCGGCCGCGGCAGTACCTCCAGCAGGCCTTGACGATCACGCTGCTGAATCCGAAGGCCATCGTCTTCTACATGGCCTTCTTCCCGTTGTTCATCGACCCGACGCGGCATCAAGGCTTCCCGACCTWTGCTGCGATGGCGGCCACGATCGCCTTCCTGACCTTCATGTATGGCCTGATCGTGACGCTTCTGACGTATTTCCTGGCCGAGCGCCTGCGCGCCAACCCCCGCGTCTCCGGCATGCTCGGAAAGCTCGCGGGGGTCTTCCTGATCGCCTTCGGCTTCAAGCTGGCCATTTCCAGGTAAGCATGGCCAAGATCTTTTGCATCGCGAACCAGAAGGGCGGCGTCGGCAAGACCACCACCACGGTGAACCTGGCCGCGGGCCTGGCGAAGGTCGGGCAGCGCGTCCTGATGATCGACCTCGATCCCCAGGGCAACGCCACCATGGGGTCGGGCGTCGACAAGCGCCAGCTCGAAACCACCGTGTATGACGTCCTGCTGGAGTCGGCATCGGTGGCCGAAGCCCGCGTGAAGTCCGAGAAGTGCGGCTACGACATCCTGGGTGCCAACCGCGAACTGGCGGGCGCCGAGGTCGAGATGGTTGCCATCGACCGGCGCGAAAAGCGCCTGCGCACGGCGCTCGCCGCGGTCGGCGCCGAGTACGACTTCATCCTCATCGACTGCCCGCCCAGCCTGAGCCTGCTCACGCTCAACGGGCTGTGCGCCGCGCACGGCGTGATCGTGCCGATGCAGTGCGAGTACTTTGCCCTCGAAGGACTGACCGACCTGGTCAACACCATCAAGCAGGTGCACGCCAATCTCAACAAGAACCTGCAGATCATCGGCCTGCTGCGCGTGATGTTCGATCCGCGCATCACCCTCCAGCAGCAAGTGAGCGAGCAACTCAAGGCCCATTTCGGAGAGAAGGTGTTCGACACCGTGATTCCGCGCAACGTGCGGCTGGCCGAGGCGCCGAGCTACGGACTGCCGGGCGTGGTGTTCGACCCGCAGGCCAAGGGCAGCCAGGCCTTCGTGGCCTTCGCGCAGGAACTGGTCGAGAAGATGCCGCCGGCCAGCGCGCTGGCGTCCGAAGCCGCCGCGCCGCCGGTGCCCGCGCCGATGGATGCCCCGCTGGTGGCGGTCCACGCGCCCGAAGGTCCTTGACCATCGCCCCGCAGATGACCGCTCCGAAGATCCTGCTGCTGCCGGGCTGGCAGAACAGCGACCCCGCCCACTGGCAAAGCCGCTGGGAGACGAAGTACCGCGACCATCGCGTCGACCAGCACGACTGGATGCGGCCGCTGCGCGGCGACTGGTCCACCCGGCTCGAGGAAGAGGTGCTGGCTGCCCCTGGCCCGGTCGTGCTCGTGGCGCACAGCCTCGGCTGCATCCTGGTGGCGGCCTGGGCCGCCCACTCCCGCCGGACGGCCAAGGTCCGCGCGGCGCTGCTGGTCGCCCCGGGCGACGTCGAGCGCGAAGACCTCCGCCAGATGATTCCCGGCTGGGCACCGATCGTGCGCCAGCCCCTGCCGTTTCCCGCGCTGATGATCGCGGCCCAGGACGATCCCTACTGCGAGGCCACGCGCTCTCGCGAGATGGCGCGGAACTGGGGTGCCCGGTTCGTCGATGCCGGCGCCCGCGGACATCTCAACAGCGAATCCGGGCTGGGCGACTGGCCCGAAGGCCGGAATCTGCTGAATGACCTACTGAAAGAAGAATGACTTCCATGGCCACCAAAAAACCGAAGGGCCTCGGCCGCGGACTCGAAGCCCTCCTGGGCCCGACCTTCAACGGCTCGGACAGCGCGGTTCTCGATGATGCGATGCCGCCGAACCCGACCACGCTCCAGCTCGACCAGATGGTGCCCGGCGTCTACCAGCCGCGCACGCGCATGGACGAAGGCGCGCTCTACGAGTTGGCCGAGAGCATCAAGGCGCAAGGCATCATGCAGCCGATCCTGGTGCGCCGGCTGGATGCCGACGGGGCGCGCGACAAGAAGGCCGAGTTCGAGATCATCGCGGGCGAACGGCGCTTCCGGGCGGCCGGCCTGGCCGGCCTCGAAAGCGTGCCGGTGCTGGTGCGCGACGTGCCCGACGAGGCCGCCGCGGCCATGTCGCTGATCGAGAACATCCAGCGCGAGGACCTCAATCCGCTTGAAGAAGCCCAGGGCCTGCAACGATTGGTGCAAGAGTTCGGGCTCACTCACGAATCGGCTGCGCAGGCCGTCGGACGCTCCCGCAGCGCCGCCAGCAACTTGCTGCGCCTGCTGAACCTGGCCGAACCGGCCCAGGCCATGCTGATGGCGGGCGACATCGACATGGGCCATGCGCGGGCCCTGCTGTCGCTCGACAAGGGGACGCAGATCACCGCCGCCAACCAGATCGCGGCCAGGAAGATGTCGGTCCGCGAGGCCGAGGCCCTGGTCAAGAAGCTGGCGGCCGAGTTCAGCCTCACGCCCTCGCCGCGGCGCGGCGCGGCGGAAAAATCCCGCGACCTGCTGCGGGTCGAGGAGGAACTCGCCGACCTGCTGGCGGCCGAGGTCGAGGTCCGGGTCAAGAAGCGCACCAAGCGCGGCGGCAAGATCGAGGAGACCGGCGAACTCGCGATTCACTTCGGCTCGCTGGACGCGCTCAACGGCCTGATCGACCGCATCCGCCAAACGGCCTAGCGCAGCGCCGAAGCCATCCCGCTTCCGGTCGATTGATTCAACCGGTTACGGGTCCTATTCTCCTGATGCAACTTTTTAATATTAAAGTTCTAAGGGGAAATCCAAATGGGACTCTACAGACGGCCGTTGGCGGCGGTTGCCGCGGCGGCGCTGCTGCTGGCCGGGTGCGAAACCACCGACATGCAGATGGGCAGCCAGGGTGCGAAGACGGTCGCCACCGGCAGCGCGGCGGGCAGCGCCAGCGCCAACACCAGCGGCGCGCTCGAGAAATGCGCCTCGCCGCTGGGCACCGTGTCGCTGGTCGAGAACCAATCGGCCGGCTGGTACACCATCCTGCGCAATGAATACAAGCTGCCACCCACCGCCAACCTGCTGAAGCTGCTGGTCCAGCAATCGAACTGCTTCGTGGTGGTCGAGCGGGGCGCCGCCGGCATGAACGCCATGTCGCGCGAGCGCCAGCTGTCGCAATCGGGCGAGATGCGCCAGGGCAGCAACTTCGGCGCCGGCCAGATGGTGGCGTCCGACTACGGCCTCTCGCCCGAAATCGTCTTCAGCAACCAGAACGCGGGCGGCGTCGGCGGCGCCCTGGGCGGACTTGTCGGCGGCCGCTACAGCGGCGTGCTGTCCGCGGTCGGCGGCAGCATGCAGACCAAGGAGGCCAGCGCATTGCTGACGCTGATCGACAACCGTTCGGGCGTGCAGGTCGCGGCCTCCGAAGGCAGCGCCTCGAAGACCGATTTCGGCGCCTTCGGCTCGGTCTTCGGCGGCAGCGCCGGGGGCGCCCTGGGCGGCTACACCAACACGGCCCAGGGCAAGGTGATCAGCGCCGCCTTCATGGACGCCTTCAACCAGATGGTCATCTCGCTGCGCAACTACAAGGCGCAGGCGGTCCAGGGCCAGGGCCTGGGCGGCGGCGGCCGCCTGGGGGTGGATGGCGGCGCCGCGCCGTCGCAGACCTCAGCGCCGAAAAAGAAGTAGTAGCTCGCCCCCAGGTTGCCCGGCACTTCGTGTCCGGGCGCCCATCCCCTACCGGGGGCGCAGTCAGCAGCCCGGCGAAGCCGGTTCCGCGACTGCCCACGAGCAGGTGCGCTGCGCGCAGCCGAAGAACAAGGACAGCCTCTTTGCGGCCGGCCGGCGCAGCCAGGCCCGTTGGTGGAACACCGCGGAACCGGCTTCGCCGGGCCGCTGGTGTTGCCCCCGGTAGGGGGTGGGCGCCCCGACACGAAGTGCGGGGCAACCTGGGGGCGAGTCAGAGACTAAATATCTTGCCGGGGTTCATGATGTTCTTCGGGTCCAGCGCGCGCTTGATCGTGCGCATCATGTCKACCGCGCCGACACCGGCCTCGGTCACCAGGAAGTCCATCTTGTGCAGGCCGACGCCGTGCTCGCCGGTRCAGGTGCCTTCGAGGGCGAGCGCCCGGCTCACGAGGGCGTGGTTCAGCTGCTCGGCGGTCACGCGCTCCTCGGGCACGTTGGGGTCGAGCAGGTAGCCGAAGTGGAAGTTGCCGTCGCCCACATGGCCGACCAGGAAGTAAGGGATGCCGCTGGCGTCGGCCTCGGCCACGGACTCGAGCAGGCAATCGGCCAGCCGCGAAATCGGYACGCAGGTGTCGGTCGAGATCACGCGGCAGCCCGGGCGCGACTGCACCGCCGCGAAGTAGCTGTTGTGGCGCGCGGTCCAGAGGCGGGTGCGCTCCTCGGGCGTGCTGGCCCATTCGAAGGCCTTGCCGCCATGGCCGCTGGCCAACTCCTGCACCGTCTCGGCCTGCTCCTTGACGCCGGCCGGGGAGCCGTGGAACTCCATCAGCAGCATCGGTTCCTCGCGCAGGCCGAGCTTGGCGTAGGCATTGACCATGCGCACCGTGTTGACGTCGATCAGCTCGACGCGCGCGATCGGGACGCCGAGCTGGATGATCTCGATCGTGGTGCGCACCGCCGCCTCGATGCTCGGGAACGAGCAGATCGCGGCCGACACCGCCTCGGGCAGCGGGTAGATGCGAAGGGTGACCTCGGTGATCACGCCCAGCGTGCCTTCGCTGCCGACGAACAAGCGCGTCAGGTCGTAGCCGGCGGATGACTTCTTGGCCCGCGTGCCGGTGCGGATCRCCTCGCCGCTGGCCGTGACCAGTTCGAGCGCCAGCACGTTCTCGCGCATGGTGCCGTAGCGCACCGCGTTCGTCCCGCTGGCGCGCGTGGCCGCCATGCCGCCGATCGAGGCGTCGGCGCCAGGGTCGATCGGGAAGAACAGGCCGGTGCTCTTGATCTCCTCGTTGAGCTGCTTGCGCGTGACGCCGGGCTGCACCGTCACCGTCAGGTCGTCGGCGTTGACGGAGAGCACGCGGTTCATGCGGCTGACGTCGATGCTGATGCCGCCCTGGACCGCGAGCAGGTGGCCTTCGAGCGAGGAGCCGACACCGAAGGGGATCACCGGCACGCTGTGCTCGCTCGCGAGCTTCACCGCGTCGGCGACCTCCTGGGTGCTCTCGGCGAAGACCACTGCGGAGGGCGGCGGCGCATCGAAGGACGATTCGTCGCGGCCATGCTGCGTGCGCACCGCCAGCGCGGTCGAGCAGCGGTCGCCGAAGCGGGCCTTCAGGGCGGCGATCAGCGCGTCAGGCACCTCGCGCAGCGCGATCTCCGGGGTCAGGTGGGAGGGGGCGGTGGGAGCATTCATGGGGCGCGGTCTCCTGAAGGGTCTAATATTCTAAGAACCCCATTCTCAACCGAACCCGAAAGCACCTCATGGGCAACCGCCTGACACAGATCGCGACGCGCACCGGCGACGACGGCAGCACCGGCCTTGGCGACAACACGCGCGTCCCCAAGGACCACCTGCGCGTGCACGCGATGGGCGACGTGGACGAGCTCAACTCGCACATCGGCGTGCTGCTCTGCGAGCCGATGCCGGCCGCCGTGCGCGAGCTGCTGGTCGATGTGCAGCACCAGCTCTTCAACCTCGGCGGCGAGCTCTCGATGCCGGGCTACACGCTGCTCAAGGCCGAGGCGCTGCTGCAGCTGGACAACGCGCTGGCCGAACACAACGCGGCGCTGCCGCGGCTGGCCGAGTTCATCCTGCCCGCGGGCACCCGCGCCGCCTCGCAGGCGCATGTCTGCCGCACGGTGGCCCGGCGCGCCGAGCGCGCGGTGGTGGCCCTGGGCGCGCAGACCGAGATCAACGCCGCGCTGCGGCACTACCTGAACCGCCTGAGCGACCTGCTGTTCGTGCTCGCGCGCGTGCTCAACCGTGTCGATGGCGGCGACGACGTCTACTGGAAGAGCGAGCGCATGGCCCGGGCCGCAGGCGAGGGCGGTCCCGCCGCCTGAAACGACAAGGAGATTCGACGAATGCCCCCGATCCGGACACGAACCACCCGCCTTGGCGCCGCCTGCGCCGTTCTGGGAGCGGCCGCCTTCTTGCTGCCCTGGGCCGCGCACGGCGCGCAGAGCCCCCCGGCGAAGCAGCAACCGGCCGGGGCGCCCGCCCACGACAGCAAGGTGCTGGGCGGCATCGAACGCGGCGCCGACGCCACAGGCCGCGGGATCGCGCGCGGTGCCGATGCGACCCGGCGCGGCGTGGACCACACGGCCGAGCGCGCCAGCGCGCCGGTGCGTCGCTGGGGCGAGGCCCTGGGCCGCAAGATCACGCCGCACGGCGGCAGCAGGCCGGCCGCCCCGGCGGTCGGCCCGCAAGGCAACTCGCCCTGACCGGCGCCGGGCCGGCTTTACCTTGCTTCACTTCGCCTCTACATGGGCGAGGGGTGCGCGACACACGCGCCTTCCACACTGGACTCCTCATCAACGCAGAAGGAGTTCCGACAATGATCAAGTCAAAGCGCATGGCCGTTGCCGCCGCAGCGCTCGCGATGGGCATGGTGGGAAGCGCCTTCGCGCAGGACACCCGTTTCGATCGCGGATCCGACCGCAATGACCGTTTCGGGCCGCAGCAACAGCAGCCGCGCCATGACGGCCCGGGCTACGACCGTGGTCGCCCCGATGACCGCTCCGACTACCGCCCCGACGACCGCCCCGACGACCGCCCCGACGACCTCCCGGGTCGCCGCTTCGACCACCGGGGCCATCCCCACCCGCAGGCCGAATGGCGCCACGGCGGCCGCGTGCCAAGCGAATACCGGGGCCGCCAGTACGTCGTGGACGACTGGCGCGGGCGCCGGCTGCAGCAGCCGCCGCGCGGCTACCAGTGGGTCGGCGTGGGCGGGGACTTCGTGCTGGCCGCGGCGGCCACCGGCCTGATCGCCCAGATCATCATCGGCCGATAGACAGGCTCAGGCGGCGGAGGGTGCGAGCTGCGCGCAGACGTTGCGGCCGGTGATCGTGAGCCGCAGCCCGCCACCGTGCCATTCGAGCCAGTTCAGTCTCACGTAGGCCTCGATGTCGCTGTCGTCGATCCGGCCGGCCTGGTGCTGCTGGAGGTGGTCGACCGTGGCGGGCAGTGCCTGCCGCAGCCGTTCGCGGGCCGCAGCTTCGCTGGCCTCCCTGGCTGAAATGCGCGTCTGAGAATTCGATGCCATGGCTGATTCGATCCAATCGCTGAGGAAACCGTACCAATGTACGCTTCCTGTCGATCGAGTCACGGACCTTTTTCTCGTTATCGCGCAGGACAAACACCGATCCCGCCGGGCGGCGTCTTCGCCCTACTTGCGCGGCTGCAGCAGCTTGCTGACCTCGTCCACGTTGTCCCGGATCCGCTGGCGCACCACGTCGAAGGCATCGGCCTGCGACTTCGCCGCCATCTCCGACAGCTCGCGGATGTCGTCCAGCGCCTGCTTGAAGGCGGCCTTGCCCATGGCATCGAGCTTGGCGAGCCCTTCGCGCRGATCGGTGCCGGGCAGACCCTTGACGGTACCCTGCCACTCCTCGATCGACGTCTTGAGCATCTCGGTCTGGCGCTGCACCACGGCCTGCAGTCCCTGGTAGGACTTCTCGTTGGCCTTCACCAGCGCCTGCAGGTCCTTGCGTCCGCTCTCGACGATCGCGCCTGCGGCGCCCGCCAGCGGAAGGTTCTGCAACCGCTCGGCCATGCCCTTGAGCGGCTTGACGAAAGCCTCCTGGACGTCGGCCGGCGTGGGGATGCCCCCCGAGCGCGTCTTCTTGGCGGCGGTGGTGCTCGACTTGCTGGTGGCCATGTGCGGTATCTCCAGATTTGAGGTTGGGGTTGCCACGATACGCCCAGTGGGGCGTTTCATGAAAGCCCTTCGCTCACTTGACGAGCTTGAGCGTGCCCTTCATGAGCGAGGAGTGCCCGGGGAAGGAGCAGAAGTAGGTGTAGCTGCCGCCGGCGGCGAGCTTCGCCGGCGAGAAGGTCACGCTGTCGCTTTCGCCGCCGCCGACGATCTTCGTGTGGGCCACGACGCGCGCATCGCCGGCCTTGACGTAGTCCTGCGGCAGGCCGGCGGCGATGCCGTCGGTGGCGACGGCCTGCACGTCGGCGGTCTTGGCCAGCACCCAGTTGTGCCCCATGGCCTGCTTGGGCATCTTGCCGCTGTGCTTGAGCTTGACCGTGAACTCCTTGCAGCTCTGGCTCACCTCGATCGCGGGCTTGTTGAATTGCATGGCGTCGTTGCCTTCGATCTCGACCGTGCATTCGGCGGCAAGCACGGGGGCGGAAGCGAAGGCCAGAACGGCGATGGCGGCGAGACGGTGACGAAGCATGGAAAGAACCTCAAGGAAAGAAACACACACACGCCGCGCACCTTGCGCAGCGCCGGCCTCATTGTCGAGCGTGGTCGACAGCGCTTGTTGACCAGGGTCAATCTCGCCGCGATGGGCCTGCACTTCGGCGCCGCGCCGCGGCGCGTGTGTTGCCCTGGGTCAAGGACACGGGGAGCGAGGCCCGCCCACACTGCCTCCAGTGCCGACACCCATGCGTCGGCCATCACAGGAGAAGCAGAAAAAACATGGTTAGCAGCAGAAATCTCACGCGCACACTGATCGGTGCCATCCTCGGCACCTTGTGCGTCTTGCCCGCGGCGGCGCAGGAGGCGCAGGGCAACTGGCTCGTCCGAGCCCGCGCAGTGCGCATCGACACGGCCAACAAGTCCGATCCGATTCCGTCGCTGGCCGTGCCGGCCGATGCGATCACGGTGAGCGACAAGACCATTCCCGAAGTCGACATCACCTACTTCTTCACGCCGAATATCGCCGCGGAGCTGGTGCTGACGGTGCCGCAAAAGCATACCGTGACCGTGCAGCAGAGCGCGCTGGGCGGGCCGGTCGACATCGGCACCTTCAAGCAACTGCCGCCGACGCTGATGGTCCAGTACCACTTCAGGCCGAACGCGACGATTCGCCCCTATGTCGGCGCCGGCCTGAACTACACGCGCATCAGCTCGGTGCGGCTGGCCGTGCCCACCGTGGGCCGCCTGGACCTCGAGAACGACAGCTTCGGGCTCGCCGTGGGCGCCGGCTTCGACATCGCGCTGGCGGAGAACGTGTTCCTGAACTTCGACGTCAAGAAGCTGCAGATCCGCTCCGACGTGAGCCATCTGGGCCAGACGCTGTCGACGGTGAAGGTCGATCCGTGGTTGTTCGGCGTGGGCGTGGGGTATCGTTTCTAACCCCCAGGTTGGCTCACTTCGTGTAGCCGCCCACCCCCTTGAAAGGGGGCGTTGCCGGCGGATCGGCGCAGCCGGATCCGCGGCAACCCACGAAGAGACCGGGCCTCCTCTTGATCTGGGTCAACTCTCGCCCGGCTGCGCTCGCTAGGCTCGGGGCATGGAAGCTGCGCTCTCTTTCGCCCCCGGCTTGCCCGCCGCGCCGCAGTCGGCCTGGTCGCTGCTGGACGATCCGGTCGAATGGCCGGCCTTCGGGCGGCCCCTGGGCGAGGGCGACGCGGCGCGCTGGGAGTCCCAGGTCGTGGTCGAGGGCATGCATTGCGCGGCCTGCGCGTTCACGGTGGAGGCGGCGCTGATGCAGGTGCCGGGCGTCGTCTCGGCCGAGGTCAATGCGGCCAGCCGCCGCGCGCGCGTGGTCTGGTCGTCGGCGGCCGTGAAACCGTCGCGCTGGTTCGAGGCCTCCGAAGCCGCGGGCTACCGCCTGGTGCCGGCCGGCGACATGCTGGCGAGCGCGCGGCGCAAGCGCGAGTCGCGCCTGGCGCTCTGGCGCTGGCTGGTGGCGGGTTTCTGCATGATGCAGGTCATGATGTATGCCTACCCGGCGTACATCGCACAGCCCGGCGACATGACGCCCGATGCCGCGCAGTTGCTGCGCTGGGCCTCGTGGGTCCTGACGCTGCCGGTGATGCTGTTTTCCTGCGGCCCCTTCTTTCGCAGCGCCTGGCGCGACCTGCGGCAGCGCCGCATCGGGATGGACCTGCCGGTCGCGCTCGGCATGGCGATCACCTTCGTGGTCAGCAGCGCGGCCACTTTCGATCCGGAGGGGCCGCTCGGCCACGAGCTGTACTTCGACTCCCTCACGATGTTCGTGTTCTTCCTGCTGACCGGCCGCTGGCTGGAGGCACGGCTGCGCGACCGCACCGCCGGCGCCCTCGATGCCCTGATGAACCGCCTGCCCGACAGCGTGCTGCGGCGCAACGCCGGCGGCTCGTTCGAGCGCGTCGCGGTCCGGCGGCTGGCGGTCGGCGACCTGCTCCGCGTGCTGCCCGGCGAGGCCTTTCCGGCCGATGGCACGGTGATGGCGGGCGACACCTCGGCCGACGAGGCGCTGATCACGGGCGAGTCCCGGCCGGTGCCGCGCCCTTGCGGCGCGGGGGTGCTGGCGGGCAGCCACAACGTCGGCGCGGTGGTGGAGGTGCGGGTCGAGGCGCTGGGGCCGGACACGCGCTTCGCCCAGATCGTGGCGCTGATGGAAAGCGCCTCGCTGCAGAAGCCCCGGCTCGCGCAACTGGCCGATCGCGCGGCCCGGCCGTTCCTGCTCGCGGTGCTGGTCGCGGCGGCCGCGGCGGCGGCCTACTGGTGGCCGGTGGATTCGGGCAAGGCGCTGATGGTCGCGGTGGCGGTGCTGATCGTGACCTGTCCCTGCGCGCTGTCGCTGGCGACGCCGGCCGCGATGCTCGCGAGCGCCGGCACGCTGGCGCGCGGCGGGGTGCTGGTGCGCAACCTGCAGGCGCTGGAGGCGCTGGCTGCGGTCGACACCGTGGTGTTCGACAAGACCGGCACGCTGACGCGCGACACGCCGCGGCTCGACCGGGTCTACAGCCGAAAGGGCGTGCGGCCGGGCGATGCGGTGGAGCTGGCGGCCGCGCTCGCCGCACAGTCGCTGCATCCGGCGTCGCGGGCGCTCGTGAAGGCCTGGCGCGAGCAGCACCGCGTGGCGCCGGACTGGCGGGTGTCGAGCCTGGCCGAACGCGCGGGGCAGGGGCTCGAAGGCCGGGTTGGTCGCGGCGCCGGTGCACCCGAGCGTGGCCTGCGCCTGGGCTCGGCCGCATTCTGCGGCGTCCAGCCGCTGCCGGTCGAGGCGGCCCAGGTGCATCTCAGCGACGACCAGGGGTGGATCGCCAGTTTCGTGCTGGCGGAGGATCTGCGCGAGGACGCCGCCGCCGCCGTCTCCGCGCTGGGTGTGCAGGGCGTGGCGGTGTGGCTGCTGTCGGGCGACAGTGCCGGCGCCGCGCGCGAGGTCGCGGCACGCGCCGGCATTGCCATGGCCTTGGGCGACTGCACGCCCGAAGACAAGCTGCGGCGGCTGAAGGATCTGCAGGCCCAGGGCCAGGCGGTCGCGATGGTGGGCGACGGCCTCAACGACGGGCCCGTGCTCGCCTATGCCCATGCCTCCTTCGCCTTCGGCCGCGCGGTGCCGCTGGCGCAGGCCCAGGCCGACTTCGTGGTGCTCGGCGATGCGCTCGGCGTCGTGCCGCGCGCCATCGCGCAGGCCCGGCGCACGCTGCGGGTGGTGCGGCAGAACCTCTGGTGGGCGGCCGGCTACAACGCGGTCTGCGTGCCGCTCGCGATCGCCGGCTGGCTGCCGCCGTGGCTCGCGGGGCTGGGCATGGCGGCGAGCTCGCTGGCGGTGGTGCTCAATGCCGCGCGGCTGGCCCGCCAGCCACTGCACCTCGAGGCGGCCTGATGGACATCCTCTTCCTGCTGATCCCGTTCTCGGTGGTGCTGGTCCTGTTCATCCTCGCCGGCCTCTGGTGGGCGGTCGACCGTGGGCAATTCGACGACATCGACAACGAGGGCGAGCGCATTCTTAAGAACGATTGATCTGAATCAACCTCGATCGCACGSCGCGCCGGGACACTGGGCCAGTTTCATAAATGAAGGCTCTGCGATGCATGCTCCGAATACTTCCGCGCCGGTCTACAGCGACACGGTGGTGCGGCAATTCGCTCTCATGTCGGTGGTCTGGGGCGTGGTCGGCATGTTGGTGGGGGTCATCATCGCCTCGCAGCTGGCCTGGCCCGAGCTCAACCTCGGCATCCCGTGGCTCAGCTACGGACGGTTGCGGCCGCTGYACACCAATGCGGTGATCTTCGCCTTCGGCGGCTGTGCGCTGATGGCGACCAGCTTCCACGTGGTGCAGCGCACCTGCCAGGTCCGGCTGTTCGCACCGGCGCTGGCCTCGTTCGTGTTCTGGGGCTGGCAGGCCGTGATCGTGGCCGCCGCCATCAGCCTGCCGATGGGCTACACCAGCGGCAAGGAATACGCCGAACTCGAATGGCCGATCGACATCCTGATCGCGCTGGTCTGGGTGGCCTACGCGATCGTGTTCTTCGGCACCGTCGGCATGCGCAAGGTTCGCCACATCTATGTCGCCAACTGGTTCTACGGCGCCTTCATCATCGCGGTGGCGCTGCTGCACATCGTCAACAGCGCGGCCATCCCCGCGGGCTGGATGAAGAGCTACTCGGCCTACGCCGGCGTGCAGGACGCGATGGTGCAGTGGTGGTACGGCCACAACGC
>NZ_JBFUCI010000124.1:0-14870 GCF_056405335.1 Variovorax sp. P1_H12_2 | reverse complement strand
CTGCTCGACCACTTCGGTGTGCTGGACGCGGACTATCTCCGCGCCCGTGCCGAGGGTTCGCCGATCTGGGTGCTGCCGGCCACGCAAACGCCGGTCGACGACGGCGGCCGCTATCTGGTCATCGTCGACACGGAGCGAACGGAGCGTCCTGCCTGGGCGCCCGCGCCCGGAGCCCCCGACCGGCGGAAATCCGTCCCGCCTGCGCCTTGATCCAGCGCAAGGCTGCCCCGGCAGTGCCTTCCTAAAGTGATGCTCCTTCGCCTCCTCACTCCACGAAAGGAATCCCATGAGATCCGACGCACAACTCCGAAGCGACGTCCAGGCGGAACTGGACTGGGACCCGGCGGTCAAGTCCTCCAGCGTCGGGGTGATCGCCAATGACGGCGTGGTCACGCTGACCGGCCATGTCGGCAGCTACGCAATCAAGCACGCCGTCGAACGTGCGGCGCAGCGCGTCAAAGGCGTCAAGGCGCTCGCCATCGAGATCACGGTCAAGCTGCCCGCTTCCGATCAACGCACCGACGCCGACATCGCCGCGGCGGTCGAGCGCGGCCTCGAGTGGTCCGCGCTGGTGCCGGCGGGCAAGATCAAGCCCCTCGTCGAGGGCGGCTGGGTCACCCTCAACGGCGAGGTCGATTGGGAATACCAGCGAAAGGCCGCCGAAAAGGCAGTGCGCAATCTGATGGGCGTCACCGGCGTCTCCAACCTGCTCAATCTCACGCCAAAGGTCGTCCCGTCGGACGTCGAGAAGCGGCTGCACGATGCCCTGGCGCGGCAGGCCGATCGGGAAGCGGATCGGATCCAGATCACGGTGACCGGGTCGCAAGTCAACCTGCGGGGCCGGGTCCATTCGTGGGCCGAGTTCAATGCCGTGCAGGGCGCGGCCTGGTCCGCGCCGGGTGTCACCTCCGTCACGAACGACCTCGTCGTTCAAGACTGAGCCCGACCGCGATCCAGAGGCCACACAATCGACTGGAGTCGCCGCTGTCCGCCTGAAGCATTCATCCGGGAGCAAGCACCATGTATGGATTCACGGTCGCGCTGAGCCGATGCTCCTTTTTCATCGCTTGTCGCCGCCCGAAATGCCAGCGTGGTCGATATCAGCACCCTGCGGATCGGCCGCCACGAAACGGCGGAGGATCTCGAACTGGAGTTCGCGCCGACCGATTTCGCCGACAGGCTGGCATTGCCGTTTTCGGCGAGCACGCGGGTCGTCCGGCGATCCGAACCGCTTGACCTTCATCAAACCGGCGACGTCTCGCGGCCCGCAAGATGGGTCCCCACAGAAAGCGCTCTCATGACCATTCGCCACCTGGACCGCCTGCTCTCGCCGACTTCGGTCGCCGTCTTCGGCGCCTCCCACCGGGCCGGCAGCGTCGGCTCGACCGTCTGGCGCAACCTGCGCGAGGGCAGCTTTGCCGGTCCCGCCTACGCCGTGAATCCCAAACACACCTTCCTGGATGGTGTCCCGGTGTTCGCAAAGGCGGCGCACCTGCCGGCGGCGCCGGACCTCGCCCTTCTGTGTACGCCTGCGGACACGATCACGCAATTGGTGGCTGAACTCGGGGCGATCGGCACCCGCGCGGTCATCGTCATGACGGCGGGACTCAGCGCGGCGCAGAAGCAATCGGCCCTCGACGCAGGGCGCCCGTATCTGATGCGCATCCTGGGACCCAATTGCATCGGCCTGCTGAGCCCACACATCGGACTCAACGCCAGCTTTGCCCACACCGACGCGATACCCGGCGAAATCGCCTTCGTGTCGCAATCCGGCGCATTGGTCACTGCCATGCTCGACTGGGCCAAGAGCCGAAGGATCGGCCTCTCTCATCTCGTGTCGCTCGGCGACCATTGCGATGTCGACTTCGGCGACTTGCTCGACCACCTGGCCAACGATGCCCGCACCCGGTCGATCCTGCTCTACATCGAATCGGTGGAATCGCCGCGCAAATTCATGTCCGCCGCGCGCGCGGCGGCCCGCAACAAGCCAGTGATCGTGGTGAAGGCCGGGCGCGCGGGCCATGGCGTACGCGCCGCCGCCAGCCACACGGGCGCGCTGGCCGGCTCCGACGTCGTCTATGACGCCGCCATCCGGCGCGCGGGCATGTTGCGGGTCGACACGCTGCAGGATCTGTTCATCGCCGCCGAGACGCTGGCGCGCTTTCGCGGCAATCGCAGCGAAACGCTCACCATCATGACCAACGGCGGCGGTGCCGGCGTCATGGCCGCCGACGCAGCAGCGCGTGCCGGCGTGGCGCTCGCCGAACCCGGCGAGGCGCTGATGGAACGGCTGAACGCCATGCTGCCGGACCATTGGTCACACGCGAATCCGGTCGACATCATCGGCGACGCGCCCGTCGAGCGCTACACCGCCACGCTCTCCTCCCTGCTGGCCGACGAATCGACCGGCGCCGTGCTCTTCGTGCACGCACCGACCGCCATCGTGCGCAGCGACGACATCGCCCGCGCTTGCCTTCCATTGCTGCGACGGACCGTTCCGCGCGTCATGAGCACCTGGCTCGGGGACGCCGCGGTCGCGCAGGCGCGCCAGATCTTCGAAGAGGCCGGCGTACCCGACTATCCGACGCCGGAAGAAGCGGTCCGCGCGTTCGCGATGTTGCAAACCTACCGGCGCAACCAGGACACCCTGATGGAAGCGCCCAGCGCCAGCGAGAGGCCGACGCCCGATGTCGCGGGGGCGCAGCTGCAACTCGACACGGCGCTGGCGGAAAACCGCGAATGGCTGGGCGAGCAGGAAGCCAAGACCGTGCTCAAGGCCTACGGCATCCCTGTCGTTCCGACGCTGAAAGTCGCAGCCTCGGCCGAGGCCATTTTTTCCGGAGCGCGCGAGTTGGGCTATCCATTGGTGATCAAGATCGACTCGCGGGACATCACGCACAAGTCCGATGTCGGCGGCGTCATGCTCGGCATTCGCGATCAGGCATCGCTGGACCGCGCGGTCAGCGACATGCTGCGGACTGTGCATGCCGCCCGGCCCGAGGCGCGCATCGATGGCTTCACGCTGCAGCCCATGGTGCACCGCCAGCACGCGCAGGAGGTGATCGTCGGCGCCCGCATCGACAGTGTTTTCGGTCCCGTCATCCTGTGCGGCCAGGGCGGGACTGYGGTGGAAGTCACGGCCGACAGCGCCATTGGCCTGCCTCCGCTCAACCGGAGCCTGGCGCGCGAACTCGTATCGCGCACACGCGTGTCGCGACTGCTGGCCGGCTATCGCGACCACCCGCCCGCGCAGATGGATGCGCTGTACGACGTGCTGATCGCGGTGTCCCAGATGCTCGCTGACTTGCCGCAACTGGCTGAACTCGACATCAATCCGCTGTGGGTCGACGAAAACGGTGCGCTGGCGCTCGACGCCCGCATACGGATCGCGGCGGCGCCTGGCGCCGGCGCGGACCGCTTCGCGATCCTTCCCTACCCCACGCAGTGGATTCGCACCTGCGCCTGGAACGATCGCTCGATCACCGTGCGCCCCATCCGTCCGGAAGACGAGGCCCAGCACCGGCGCTTCCTGGAAAAACTCGACCCGGAGGATGTCCGCCTGCGTATTTTCCAGATGCGACGCGAGCTTCCGCGCAGCGAACTGGCGCGGCTGACCCAGATCGACTATGACCGGGAAATGGCTTTCATCGCCGAGGCCGCCGATGCGCAGGGCGTGCCCGAGACGCTGGGCGTGGCGCGCACGGTCAGCGATCCTGACCGCGTGGAGGCCGAGTTCGCCATCATCGTGCGCTCCGACCTCAAAGGAGGCGGGTTGGGAARGCTGATGTTCGAACAACTGATCGACCATGCCAGGAGCCAAGGCATCGGCCGCCTCGTCGGCCTCGTGCTGCGCGAGAACACGCGCATGCTGAACCTGTCCCGAACGATGGGCTTCAAGGCGGATCCGATCGATGCGGACTCCTCCGGCCTGCGGCGGATGGTCAAGGTGCTGAACGACGGCAACGGACCTTGATCCACCGCAACATTCACGATGCGAGGTCGGCGCACGATGACGRCATTCGCACAGCCAAGGAGTCGGCGCCATGATTCGCAACGTTGGAACCCTCGATCGCCTGCTGCGCGTTGGCGCGGGTGTGGTGCTGCTCGCACTGTCGATCGTGGGAATGATCGGGCCATGGGGGTTTGTCGGCGTCGTTCCCTTGGTCACGGGCCTGGTGGGCAATTGTCCTGCCTATGCATTGTTCGGTCTCAGAACCTGCGCAAACACCGATTCGCCGGCCCCGAAGGGTTCGCCATGAAAGTCATCATCCCGCGCCAAGGCCGGGCCGCAGGCATCGCGTGGAAGACGGTCGTTGCCTTGGCACTTCTGGGGGCAGGCGTGCTCTGGCTTGCCTCGGCCCTGGTGGTGGCCTGGGTGACGCAGGACTGATCACCGCCCTGGTTCAACGTCCGCTGTCGCAAGCGATTCAAGCGCCCAGTGGCTGCACGCGCGGTTTACGCCTCAATGTGTCCAGCGCCGGTCGAGTGCGGCTCGTAGCGCCCGCGTCACGGTTCGCCCTTGCGTGGCGTCAAACCGCGTTGCGACGATCGTGCCTCGTCTGGCGCACCATGATCGCCTCGCCTCCCGCACCCTGATGGCTCGATGCCGCGCCCTGGCGTAGAACCTTGTGGCGTTGTGTGCATCATCCGGATACGCCAGCGTTGCAAGCAGATGTCCATCCGAATTGATTTGGATCAAGGCCGGACGCTGTGACGTCGCCAGACTCCAGTGCGCGTCGGCATCGCATGGTTGCCGGCATGGCCCGATCAAGGACAACAATATGGACGACCCGAAGGATTCGCTGGACCGCACCCTGCATGCGGGCATGGCCCAGCTGACCCGGGGCTTGTCGCCCGCCTCCCTGATGTTGGCGTGGTCGGACTGGGCGATTCACTTTGCGGCGCAGCCAGCGCGCAGCTCGCAGGTGCTGCTGGTCCGTCCGTGGATGCAGGCGATGGAGACGGCCATTGCAGACTCCCGGTCCTTGCCGGACGTCGGAACGCCGACACCCTCCGCCAGCAAAAGCGATCGCCGTCTCGCGGATCCGTCGTGGGGCGCTTGGCCGTTCAATCTGCTGAGGCAGGCCTATGGCGCGCAAGAAAAATGGCTTCATGAGTTGACCGAAGGTGTGCCCGGCGTCGACCACCATCACGAACAGATCGTCGCCTTCGCAGCGCGGCAACTGCACGCCATGTTCTCGCCGGCGAACTGCCTCACGAGCAATCCAGAGGCCCTGCGGCAGACCGCGGCGACGGGCGGCATGAACCTGCTCCATGGTGCCCAGCACTGGGCGGAGGACTTTCAGCGCACCCTCCGGCACCTGCCGCCAAAAGACGCCGAGGTTTTCGAGCCGGGGCGCCACGTGGCGGTGACACCGGGCAAGGTCGTCCTGCGCAACCACCTGATGGAACTCATCCAGTACGCGCCCAGCACACCCACGGTCCATCCCGAGCCGGTGCTGATCATGAGCGCCTGGATCATGAAGTACTACATCCTGGACCTGTCCCCGCACAACTCCCTGATCCGCTATCTGGTCGGCAAGGGCCACACGGTGTTCGCGATCTCGTGGCGGAATCCGGACGCCGACGATCGCGACCTCGGAATCGAAGACTACCTGTCGCAGGGCCTGATGGCGAGCGTCGACGCCATCCGGGCGATCGTGCCCGATACGCGCATCCACGCCCTGGGCTACTGCCTCGGCGGCACGCTGCTCGCGATCGGGGCGGCCRCCATGGCGCGCGACGGCGACGACCGGCTGGCCACGATGACCTTGCTGGCCGCGCAGACCGACTTCACCGAGCCCGGAGAGCTCAGCCTCTTCATTGACGAGAGCCAGCTCACCTTCCTGGAGGACCTCATGGCGCGCCAGGGCTACCTCGACGGCAAGCAGATGGCCGGTGCCTTTGCGCTGCTGCGTTCGATCGACCTCATCTGGTCGCCGATGGTGCAGACCTACCTCCTCGGCAAGCGCGCACCGATGACCGACTTGCTTGCCTGGAACGCCGATGCGACACGCATGCCGTACCGGATGCATGCGGATTACCTGCGCAGCCTGTTCCTCGAAAACGCCTTGGCGCAGGGGCGCTTCGAGGTGAAAGGCAAGCCCTTGTCGCTGGGCGACATCAAGGTGCCCATCTTCGCCGTCGGTACGCGTACTGATCACGTCGCGCCCTGGCGCTCTGTCTACAAGCTGAATCTGCTGTGCGATACCGAGATCCGATTCGTTCTCACCGATGGCGGGCACAACGCCGGCATCGTGAGCGAGCCCGGACACCCGCATCGCCGCTACCAGATGCTGCATCGCGCCGAGAATGCACCCTACGTGCCGCCGGAGGCATTTGTGGCCGGCGCCGAGCATGTCGAAGGCTCGTGGTGGCCCGCGTATCAGGCCTGGCTGGCTGACCGTTCCGGCCGGCCGCGCAAGCCGCCGCGCATGGGCAATGCGCGCCTCGGCCTTGCGCCGGACTGTGACGCGCCGGGCACCTATGTGCTGATGCGATGAGTCGGGACCGCCGCTGCGCCCGGGCCTTGCGCCGAAAGCCGCAATTTGATCCAGCGCAAGCCATGCGGGTCTCGCCCCTCCTACAGTGGGCGCCATGAGCGGCGTTGTCCACTCGCTCGAAAGGGCCCCATGAAATCCGATGCCATGCCGAGAAGCGACATCGTCGCCGAACTGATCTTCGGTCCCGCAATCACCGCCAGCGACGTCGGCGTCATCGCATGGTCGACCCCCGGTGTTGCGAACCTGATCGACAACCTTCTCGTCGAGGCTTGAACATGCGTGTCGCACTGGTTACCGGCGGGACCGCCGGCATCGGGGCCGCCACGGCGGAGGCCCTGCTCGGCGCCGGCTACCGCGTCGCCGTCAACTATGGCTCGCGCACCGACCTCGCACAGGCGTTTACCGCCAGAACCGGCATACCGGCGTTCGCCTGGGATGTGGCCGATCCTGTCGCGTGCCGGGAAGGCGTGGCGCGCGTGGAATCCGAAGTCGGCCCGATCGAGGTGCTGGTCAACAACGCCGGCATCACGCGCGACGCGATGCTGCACAAGATGAGCTTCGAGCAATGGCGCGAAGTCATCGACGTGAATCTCGGCGGCTGTTTCAACATGTGCCGCTGCGTGATCGAAGGCATGAGAGAACGCCGCTTCGGCCGCATCGTCAACATGGGTTCGGTCAACGGACTTTCGGGACAGGCCGGGCAGTGCAACTATGCGGCCACCAAGGCCGGGTTGATCGGGTTCACGAAGTCGCTTGCGCTCGAAGGCGCGTCGCGGAACATCACGGCCAATGTGGTCGCGCCAGGCTACACGGACACGTCGATGGTCGGCGCCGTCCCGCCGGAAGTGTTGTCGCAGATCTTGAAGGCGGTTCCTGCGGGTCGACTCGCGACCCCGGCCGAGATCGCGCGCGCCGTCGTCTTCCTCGCGTCGGATGAATCTGCATTCATCACCGGCATCACGCTGTCGATCAATGGCGGCAAGTACATGCCCTGAGCGTCCAATGACGCAGGGCCCAGTTGCTGCACTCGAACCACAACAAGCTCAAGCTCGAAACGCCCAGCGCGCCCGCCAACAGCAGCGCCGGAGGCTGTGCGAACGAGAACAGCCGGCCGAAGGCCGGGACGGCCAGCACGACACCCAGGAGCACGATCGTACCGGCGGCGATCCAGCCGAATTGCTTGTTCGATTCGCGGTTGTCGCGCCACGACCCACGACCCCATGACCGGTTGGCATGGATGAGCGCCAGGTTGGACAGCACGAGAACCACGAAGGTCAATGTTCGTGCCATGTCGTCGCCGTCGATATCCGGTGGGGCCAACAGCCGACCCCCTGCGTAGACCGCGACCAGCAGCACGAGCAAGCCGGTGCCTTGCCAAAGGCCACGGATCAGCACGACCTTGTCGAAGAGGCGCTGGTCGGCACGGCGTGGAGGCGTTTTCATGGCATCGCTCTCCAGAGGCAGGGACTCGAACACCACCGAGCAGGCCGGATCGATGATCAGTTGCAGAAACAGGATGTGCACCGGCATCAGCAGCATCGGCCATCCCAGCAGAACCGGCACGACGGACAGGCCGACGATCGGCACATGCGCCGCCACCACGAAAACGATGGCCTTGCGAAGGTTCGCGAACACACGGCGGCCGTAGCGCACCGCGGTCACGAGCGAGGCGAAGTCATCGTTCATCAGGACCAGTGCGGCCGCCTCGCGCGCCACCTCGGTGCCGCGCGCTCCCATCGCCACCCCGATGTCGGCCGCCTTCAGCGCGGGCGCGTCGTTGACCCCATCACCGGTCATGGCCACCACATCGCCCCGCGCGCCAAAGGCGCGGACGAGGCGCAGCTTCTGATCGGGCTGCACGCGTGAAAAGATGTGCGCGTCGGCGAGCCGCGCCTGGAGCTCTTCATCGGACAGCGCGGCCAGCTCGACCCCGGTGATGGCTGGCGCGTCGGCATTCAGACCGGCCTGCCGCGCCACGGAGACGGCAGTCGCGGAATGGTCGCCGGTCATCATCACGACGCGGATGCCGGCCTCCCGGCAGTCGGCGATGGCCTGGGGCACATCGGGGCGGACGGGGTCTTCCAGGCCGACGAGCCCAAGAAACCGGAACTCGAAGTCGTGCTGCAACTCGGGGAGCGATCCCACGCCGAAGGTGGCCTGAGCCACGCCCAGCACGCGCAGGCCATCGCGCGCCATCGAACGCACTTGCGCGGCCACGATCTCGGCCTGATGGGCATCCATGTGGCAGAGGTCGACGATGGCCTCGGGCGCGCCCTTGGCCGCGATGAGCCGGTCGCGCTGGTCCGGCGACTGCCAGACGCGCGACATGGCCAGCATCTCGGGCGACAGGGGATAGTCGTCGATCAGCGTCCATTCGGCATGCAGGTGCTCTGTGCCGGCAAGCAGTTGCTGCCCGGTGACGGCGATGGCGGACTCCATCGGATCGAAGGCCCGGCGATGGCTGGCAAGCACGGCGTATTCGAGAACGCCGTGCAACTCTTCCTGCAACGCTTGACCCGCCGTTGACAGCCGGTCATGGACCGCCTCCTCGGACCACAGTCGCCGCACGGTCATCCGGTTGGCAGTCAGCGTGCCGGTCTTGTCCACGCACAGCACGGTGGTGGCGCCGAGCCGCTCGATGGCGGGAATGCTGCGGGCCAGGACCTTTTCGCGCGCCAGCCTCCACGCCCCCAGGCCCAGGAAGAGCGTGAGGACCACCGGAAGTTCTTCCGGCAGGATGGCCATCGCGAAAGTGAGCCCTGCCAGCACGCCGTGCAGCCAGTCGCCTCGCGTGATCCCATAGGCGACTGCGAGCGCGCCGGCCAGCGCCAGGCCGACGGCGGCCACCTGCTGGACCACGCGCCGCGTCTCCTGCTGGATCGGCGTGGACTCGACCGCGATGCCCGCGAGCGACTGGCCGATTCGCCCCAACGCGCTGCGCTCGCCGGTGGCGATCACGCAGCCGCGTCCGACACCGCGCGTCACCAGGGTGCCGGAGAAAGCCCTTGCGGTGTCATTCACCTGCCGCGACAACGGCGCCTCCTTCGCCACCGGCATGGACTCGCCGGTCAGCAGCGATTCGTCGATGGCGAGGTTGGCCGCTTCGACAAGGTCCATGTCGGCAGGCACACGCTCGCCTTCCGCCAGCAGCACCATATCGCCCACCACCAGCTCGCGCGCGGCGATTCGGCGCGCCCTCGAGTCGCGAAGAACCAGGGCCTGGGGACTGGACAGGTCGCGCAAGGCATCGAGTGCCCGCTCGCTGCGCCGCTGCTGGAAGAAGCTGATGCCCATGACCACGAAGACGAAGCCAAGCAGCATCAGTGCCTCCTGGGAATCGCCGAGCACCATGTAGATGGCGCCGCATGCCACGAGCAGGAGGAACATCGGCTCGGACGCCACCTCGCGCGCCAGCCTCCATACGCCGCGCGGGCGCGAGACCGGCAGTTCGTTCGGACCGTCCCGTTGCAGCCGCCGCCCTGCCTCGTCCTCGCTCAGGCCGCCAGCCATGGACGCAAACGCCGACCCGGACGGGGCCTTGCTCATGGGTCGGTTTGCAGCGCCGGTGCCGCATGGTCGAGGTCCGGCCTGCGCCACGGATCGACATGCGTCATGAGATTGAGGACGCGATGCCGTTGCAGCACGCGCTGGCGGGCCGCGACCGCGATGTCGTGGCCCTGCTCGACGCTGACGGTGGCGTCCACTTCGAGGTGCGCGTCGGCGACGATCATGTCGCCCATCTTGCGAGTGCGCACGTCATGCACGTTGCGCACGCCTTCGGTTTCGGCGAGCGTGCGACGGATCGCCTCGACTTCCTGTTCGTCGATCGAACGGTCCATCAGGTCGTGCAGCGCATCCCAGCCGAAGCTCCATCCCATCTTGGCCACCATGAAGCCGACGATGAGCGCCGCGATCGGATCCAGGATCGGATAGCCGGCCAGGTTGCCGATGATGCCGATGCCGACCACGAGCGACGAAGCCGCATCGGAACGCGCGTGCCAGGCGTTGGCGACCAGCATGCCCGACTTCACGCGCTTGGCGACGGCCAGCATGTAGCGAAAGAGCAGTTCCTTCGCGACGAGCGCACCGCCGGCAACCCAGAGCGCGACGATGTGCACTTGCTGCACGGTCCCGGGCGACTCGAGCTTGCGAAACGCGGACCACAGCATGCCCGCGCCCACGGCGAGCAGCAGCAAGCCGAGGGCCAGGGAAGCCGCAGTCTCGAAGCGCTGGTGGCCGTACGGGTGGTCCTCGTCGGCTTCCTTCTTGCTGTGATGGCTCGCGAAGAGGACCACGAAATCGGCGACAAGGTCCGAGAGCGAATGAATGCCGTCGGCCACGAGTCCCTGCGACTTGGAAAAGAAGCCGACCGTGATCTGGGTGATGGTGAGCAGCAGGTTGACGAAGACGCTGACCCAGGTGCTGCGCGAGGCTGCTTTCGCACGTTGCTCGACGCTGTGTACGGTGTCCTCGGGATCGTCGGGGAATTCGTCGAAATTCATGGCGTCCCGCGTCCGCCGGTCACTTGACCAGCACGACGGGCTGCTTCGCGGTCGCGAGCACGCGTTGCGCCACGGAGCCCATCAACAGATCGGCCACTGCACTGCGGCCCTTCGAGCCCAGCACGATCATGTCGAACTTGCCTTTGTTGGCGCAATCGACGATTTCCTGCGCCACGTGGCCCGTGCGGATCTCCATGTCGTAGCCGATGCCGTCGGCCTGCAGCAGCTTGCGGGCCGGCTTGAGCTCCTTCTCGCTGAGTTCGCGCAGATAGTCCGCGACCTCCGAATTGCCGACCAGGGCCTTGGCATGGCGCAGGCCGGTGTCGTCGTGGACGCTGATCAGCGTGATCTTGTTCGCCGCAGTGCGCAGCAGGTGCGCGAGCCTGGCCGCGTACTTGACCGCGCGCAAGGCATTCTTGGACCCATCGGTCGCAACAAGGATCTTCATGGCACGAACCTCCAGTTGTTGTTGGTCTGCAAAGTGTAGGGCAGCGGTTCAGCCCTGCTGCACCAGGGGCACGCTGCATGTCTTCACCCGGCCGCCGGCGGATAGACGACTTCCACATCGCCGGCGCGGTAGATCTTGCCCAGGCCCCGGGCACGAAAGACGGGTGGAGGCGGCGACGACGGTGAAGCGAGCATGGCCGATGTTCCAGCGCCAGGCGACGGCGACCCTTGACCTGGGTCAAGCGGCGACGACCGAGCGCGCATCCGCGTCGAAAACGGCCGGATTGCAGGCGCCGCGTTAAGGAAACGCTAATCCTGCGGCGACACGATCGCTCCATCCAAGGAGTTGAAATGAGCTTGTTGAAATTGCACCGGCCCGCCTATCGTCGGTCCGCCGCCGCGGCCTGGATGGCCGCCATCGTCGCCGCGCCCGCGGCCGGCGCTGCCACCCCCGACGCGCTGCTCGCCGGCTACATCGGCGAAGCTGGAGCCGCCCCGAACCCCGAACGAGGGCAGGTGCTGTTCAACAGCCGCCACGGCCGCGAGTGGAGCTGCGCTTCGTGCCACGGCGCGGTGCCGACGGTGCCGGGCCGGCACGCCGCCACCGGCAAGCCGATCGCCGCGCTCGCCCCGGCCTTCAACCCCGAGCGGTTCACCGATGCCGCCAAGGCAGACAAGTGGTTCCGCCGCAACTGCAATGACGTCGTGGGTCGCGAATGCACCGCTGCGGAGAAAGCCGATGTGTTGAGTTGGTTGATCCATCTCAAGCCCTGAGGCAGTGGCGATGTCGACACTTCAATCAGGAATCCGCACCATGGCAGACCGACTCTCCCCCCGACAGGCAGGCGCGTGGGCCTGCGCACTGGCCGCGCTCGTCGGCACGCAGGCTTGGGCCGATGGGGGCGACCCCGCGGCACGCACGCCCCTGCTGCCGAAGTACCGCGCGGAATGTGCGGCCTGCCACATCGCCTACCCGCCGGGCCTGCTGCCGGTGGACTCCTGGCAGCGCGTGATGGCGACCCTTCCCCGCCACTACGGCACCGACGCCTCGCTGGACCCTGGCACGGTGACCGCGCTGGCGAACTGGCTGACCGCGAATGCAGCCACCAGCGGGCGCCGGAGCGAGCCACCGCCGGAAGACCGCATCACGCGCTCGGCTTGGTTCGTCCGGAAACACCGAGAGGTGTCGCCCGCCACCTGGAATCTGCCCAACGTCAGGAACGCCGCCAATTGCGCGGCCTGCCACACCCAAGCCGATCAAGGAGATTTCAATGAACGCAACGTCCGCATCCCCCGCTGAACGCGACACGGCCGGCCCGGGGTCCCGCAAGATCCTCGTCTGGGATGTGCCAGTGCGCGTCTTCCACTGGCTCATCGTGCTGTGCTTTGCCGGCGCGTACCTCACCGCGGAGCACGAATCGTGGCGCCTGGTGCACGTGACGCTCGGGTACACGATGGCTGGGCTTGTCGTCTTTCGCCTCCTGTGGGGCGTCGTCGGCACTCGCTATGCGCGCTTTTCGAACTTCGTGCGCGGGCCGCGYGCGGTCGCGGCCTACCTCCGCGGCATGCTTGGCGGATCCGCGCCACACCATACGGGACACAACCCCGCAGGCGCGATCGCCATCGTCGCGCTGCTCGGGCTGGCGCTTGCGGTGACGGCGTTGGGCTGGGCCACCTACGAGGACATGGGAGGAAAGTGGCTGGAAGAGTTCCATGAAGCCGCAGCCAACATCATGCTCGGCGTGGTCGGCATTCACATCGCCGGTGTGCTGCTCGGGAGCTGGCTTCACCGCGACAACCTGATCGGCGCCATGGTCACAGGCCGCAAGACAGGCCGACCCGGGGACGGCGTGCGCAGCGCCTGGCGCAGCGTCGGCATCCTCATGATGGTGGCGGTGCTCGGCTTCTGGTGGACGCAGTGGCAGAGTGCACCGAAGGGCGTTGCCAACGGCCCGGCCGCCGTGTCCGAAAAAGGCGTGACGCAGGATCGGGACGACGACTGACAACGCGGCCCCATTGTTCCCACAATTCCCCATGCGCATCCTGCTGGCCGAAGACGATCCTCTGCTGGGCGACGGTCTTCGCGCGGGCCTGCGCCAGTTCGATTTCCAGGTCGACTGGGTGCGGGACGGCGAAGCCGCCGAACGCGAACTGCGCGCCGAGCCGTATGCGGCGGCTGTGCTCGACCTGGGCCTGCCGCTGAAGGACGGCCTGCCTGTGCTCGCCGCCGTGCGCAAGGCGGGCATCACGATCCCCATCCTGGTACTGACCGCCCGCGACGGCGTGCCCGATCGCATTCGAGGGCTCGATCTCGGTGCCGACGACTACGTCATCAAGCCCGTCGACCTGCATGAACTCGCGGCGCGCCTGCGTGCCCTCATCCGCCGCGCTCATGGTCAGCCCCAGGAACGGCTTTGCGCCCAGGATGTCGAACTCGATCCCGCCGCGCACACGGTGCATCTTGCGGGCGAGCCGGTCGCGCTGCCGGCTCGTGAATTTGCGCTGCTGCACACGCTGATGCTCAATGCCGGTCGCGTACTCTCACGCGAACAGATCGAGCAGCATCTGTACGGCTGGAGGCAGGAAGTGGACAGCAATGCGATCGAGGTGCATGTGCATCACTTGCGTCGCAAGCTCGGCGCCTCGCTGATCCAGACCGTCCGCGGCGTGGGCTACGTGCTCGTGCGTGAGAAGCCAGGCCGACGATGACGATGCCCCGCTCGCTCCAGGGCCGCCTTCTGTTGCTCGTACTCGGCTCGGTGGCGTGCGTGTGGCTGGCAACCGCAGTCATGACTTGGCTCGACGTGCGCCACGAACTGGACGAACTGCTCGACGGCCATCTGTCGCAAGGCGCCGCGCTGCTGGTTGCACAACAGATGCAAGCGCCGTCCGAGGAGGAGCAGGACGTTGAGGCCCCGGTGCTGCATCGCTACGCACCCAAGGTGGCCTTCCAGGTCTTCCATGAAGGCCGGCTGACGCTGCGGTCCGCCAACGCCCCTCCCCTGCCGATGATCGATCCCGGGCGGCACTTCAAGTCGGGCTTCAGCACGACCCGGATCGACGGGGCGACATGGCGCGTCTTCGCAGCCCACGGCAGCGAGCGCGATGTGCAGGTGTATGTGGGCGAGCGAGTGGATTCGAGATCCTCGATTCTCTGGGCCGTGCTGCGAAGCACGCTCTGGCCGGTATTCGTCGCGTTGCCCCTGCTGGCGCTCTCGGTGTGGTGGGCGGTCCGTCGCGGCACACTGCCGCTCAGAAGGCTCGGGCAGACGCTCGCGGGACGCGAGCCGCAGGCCTTGAGCCCGGTCATTCTCGACGGCGCGCCGTCGGAGATGACGCCGATGCTCGATGCACTCAACGGTTTGTTCCGACGCATCGGCGAACTCCTGGAGTCGGAGCGCCGCTTTACAGCCGACGC
>NZ_JBFUCI010000123.1:0-14891 GCF_056405335.1 Variovorax sp. P1_H12_2 | reverse complement strand
CACCAGCCGCTCGGCAAAGGCATCGAACACGGCCTCGTGCACCAGGAACCGGTTGGCGCAGACACAGGTCTGGCCCGCGTTGCGGTACTTGGAAGCGATCGCGCCCTGCACGGCGAGGTCCAAGTCGGCGTCGTCGAAAACGATGAAAGGTGCGTTGCCGCCCAATTCCATCGAAACGCGCTTGACCGTGGCGGCGCATTGCGCCATCAGCAGCTTGCCGACGGGCGTGGAGCCGGTGAACGAGAGCTTGCGCACGACCGGGCTGGCCGTGAGGGCTCCTCCGACGAGCGCCGGCCTCGCGGTGGTGACGACGTTGATCACGCCGGCCGGAATGCCGGCACGCTGCGCCAGTTCGGCCAGCGCGAGGGCCGACAGCGGCGTCGCCTCTGCGGGCTTCACGACCGAGGTGCAACCAGCGGCCAGTGCAGGCGCAACCTTGCGCGTGATCATCGCGATGGGGAAGTTCCACGGCGTGATGGCCGCGGTGACACCCACGCCCTGCTTCATCACCATCAGACGACGGTCGACCGTCGGTGCCGGAATCAGGTCGCCGTAGGCGCGCTTGCCCTCTTCCGCGAACCACTCGATGAACGAAGCGCCGTACCGCACCTCGCCCAGCGCTTCGGCGAGCGACTTGCCCTGCTCCAAGGTCATGAGCAGCGCGAGGTCCTGTTCCGCGCCAATCACGAGATCGTGCCAGCGGCGCAGCAAGGCACTGCGCTCCTTCGCCGGCCGCGCGCGCCAGGCGGGCAGCGCGGCCTGGGCTGCGGCGATGGCGCGATCGGTGTCAGCGGCGTCCATGTCGGGAACGGCCGCGATCGTTTCGCCGTTGGCCGGGTTGCACACCTCGTGCGACCCGCCGCCCCGCGCAGCGACCCACTCGCCGCCGATGAACGCCAGGCGCTTCAGCAACGCCGTATCTTTCAACTGCACCATCAGAAAGCCTCCTCGTAGAGCGCGAGCGCGTCGGCAAGCGCCACGTCGCGCGGGTTATTCACCAGCAGGCGCTGGACCTTGAGTGCGTCCTCCGCCAGCATCGGCAGGTCAATCCGGTCCACGCCGACAGCGCGCAGGTTCTGCTCGAACGGCATCACGGCCACCAGCGCGGCCATGGCATCGACGAACGCCCTGGCGCCTTCGATGGGAGGTTGGCCGGGCCGCGCCGTGCCGATCACTTCGCCCAGTTGTGCGTAGAGCGGCGCCGCGTGTTCCAGGTTGAAGCGCAGCACCGGCCGCAGCACCAGCGCGTTCGACAGGCCGTGCGGCACGTGGAAATGGCCGCCCAGCGGATATGCCAGCGCATGCACCGCCGCCACCGGCGCGTTCGCGAACGCCATGCCCGCCAACAGCGAGCCAAGCAGCATGTGCTCGCGCGCCGCGCCGTTGCGCGGCTCTTCGAGCACCTTGCGCTGGTTGGCATACAGCAGCGCCAACGCCTTCAGGGCCAGCGCATCCGACACCGGGTTCTTCTTGTGGCGCGAGGTGAAGGCCTCGATCGCGTGCACCATGGCATCGATTCCCGTCATCGCCGTAAGGCGAGGAGGCAGGCCCAGCGTGAGGTGGCTGTCGAGCAGCGCGAAGTCAGGGTAGAGCAAGGGAGAGACCACGCCCTTCTTCTCTGAAGTCGGGGTGGTGACGATCGCGATAGGCGTCACCTCCGAGCCGGTGCCGGCGGTGGTCGGCACCTGCACGAGCGGCAGGCGTGGCCCCTGCGCCAAGTCGATCCCGTAGATATCGTGCAGCGCCGCCGGCGTGCGCGCCAGCAAGGCCACGAGCTTGGCGGTGTCCATGGAACTGCCGCCACCGAAGCCCACGACGCCATCGGCGCCCGCTTCTCGGGCAGCCTGCACGGCGGCGAGTACCCGCTCCTCGGGCGGATCGGGCAGCACGTCGGAATAAACGGTGGCGGCGATTCCCGCGATCCGCAGGCTTGCCAGCGCGGGCGCCAGCAGGCCGGCCTGCAGCAAGGGCTGGTCGGTGATGAGGAAGAAATGGCGCACACCGAGCCCGCGGGCGAGTTCGCCGAGGCGGCCAGAGCCGCCCTGCTCGCAGACGATGCGCGGCGTGGTTTCGAAATTGAATCCGGTCATATGGGTTCTCTTGTCAGGCAGCGTGCGCTACGCCGCGTTCAGTGCGCTAGACCTGGCCCACCAGGTCTGGCGAATGCTTGTCGTCCGATTCGCTGAGCAGTACGGCCAGGCCGTCCCGCCCCAGTTCAGCCACCATTTGAGTCAGTCGGCGCGTTGGCCTGGGCCGCCGGCTCGCACAGGGCGGAACGGTGACACACGCCCGCCGCCATCCGGCGGGTTGTGCACCTCCAGCATGCCGCCCGTCGACTGCGATCCACTGCCACCGATGAAGGCGTGGTGCTCGAGCAGCCCGCTGTCACTCAACTTCTGTTCCATGGTGCCGGCGACTGCTTAGCGGATGGCGACCGGATTGATGATGCCCTGCACGCCGCCGGTCATGCGCGACACGCCGAGCACGAACATGAACTCCCAGCCCTTGTCCTTGACCAGTTCGGTGGTGTCGATGTTCTCGAGGATGTAGATGCCGTGCTTTGGGATCAGGATCTGGTGTACCTCGAACACCCCCGCCCCCTTCTCGGCGGGGATCACCTCCAGGGCCCAGGTGTCTGCGCCGACCGCCACCACCTGCTTGCTCRCGAGGTACTCGGCACCTTCTTTGCCCAGGCCCGGTTCGACGGAGATGTAGCGCTTGTCGTCCTTGCCCACCAGCTGCAGCCAGCCGGTGTGGAACAGCACGATGTCGCCCTTTCGGATCTCGACCCCCTGGCGCCGCGCTTGCTCGTCGATCTCTTTGCGGTTGAACGCCGTGCCCTCCGGCACCGGGTTTTGGCCGAAGTACGCCGTCATGTCCAGCACGACGCCGCGCGTGACGAAGGGCGGCAGCTTCTCGACCCCCAGCTTGCTCAGACCGTTGGCCTGTACGAACTCGCTGTTCTTGTGGCAGTTGTAGTAGACGTTGTCGACGCCGATGTGGCCGAGGCCATCGATCTGCGAGCCCGTGCCGACGTAGCCCATGTAGATGTCGTCGTTGTAGTTGGTCTTGGTCGGGCCCAGGCCGACGCCGCCGACCTGCCCTGGCTGGTTGATCGCCAGCGCCCAGCTGCGCGGGCCGAAAGCCGGTGTCTTGGAGTTGGTCTCGACCCCAAGCCGGTAGGTCTTGCCGGTCTTCACCAGCTTTGCGGCCTCCAGCGCCAGTTGCGGAGTCAGCAGGTTGGCCGCGCCGATCTCGTCGGCCGGACCGTATTTCGAACGGCACCATTCGTGCGCCGATGTGCCGGCGGCAAGCGTCGCCAGGGCGAGCGCCRCCGCGAGGCGGGTCATTGCGGACATAGACATTCCAGTCTCCTCTAGTGGGTTGCAGAACTCTCGCGGACGACGCCGCGCTCGATACGGAAGATGCGATCAACCAGGTCGGCCGAGTGCTTGTCATCCGATTCGCTCAGCAGGACCGTCAGGCCCTCGGTGCGCAGCTTCGCGATCACCTCTGTCAGGCGCCGCGACAGCACCGGCGCGACGCCCTCGAAGGGTTCGTCCAGCAGCAGCAGCTTGCGTCCCGGCATCAGCGCACGCGCCAACGCCACCAGCTTCTGCTGGCCGCCGCTGAGCTGCAGCGCCTTGCGCTCGCGGTGCTCGAGCAGTTCGGGAATCAGCTCGTAGATCCATGCGAGGCGTTGTCTTGCGTCGCCCAGGCCGTTGGCCCAAGCCGGCAGCAGAATGTTTTCTTCGACGGTGAGCGACGGAATCAGCCGCCGGTCCTCCGGCAAGTAGCTGATGCCGTGCTCGGCGCGGGTGTGCGCTGGCAATTGCGCCATCGACTCGCCGGCGCACGCCAGCGTCGCCGAACGTGAGGGCAGCAGTCCCATCACCGCGCGCATCAGCGTTGTCTTGCCGGCGCCGTTGCGGCCGATCAGCCCGGCCATGCTGCCCTGCGGCAACTGCAGCGTGACCTTGCGCAGGATGGGCGTGCCGGCGATGGCAACGTCCAATCCCTGGATGTCGAGGGCAAGCTCACTCATGCGAGTGCCTCCTCGCGTGCCGGAGCCCGCTTGCCTACCACCAGCTCCTGCACGCGCGGGTTTCCAAGCACCGCGGCCGGCGGCCCGTCGGCGATGATCTCGCCGCTGTAGAACGCCAGGATGCGCGAGACGTAGCGCTCCACCACTTCCATATCGTGCTCCACGAACAGCACCGTCACGCCGCTTTGCCTCACAGCGGCCATCACGGCATCCATCAAGGGGAATTTCTCGTCGGCGCTCACGCCACTGGTGGGCTCGTCCAGCAGCAGCATGCGCGGCTTCGAGACCAGAGCCATCGCGATGTCGACCAGCTTGCGCGCGCCCTGCGGCACGGCACTGGCCTCGCTGTCGGCGTAGTGCGCCACGCCAAAAGCCTGCAGGATGCGGCGGGCCTCGCGCACCGCCTCCGCAGTTTCGAAGTGCCGCAGCATGGAGGGCTGCGCTTCGTGGGCGGCCGCCAGCGCCATCAGCACGTTGTCCAGCACGGTGAGCTGGGGGAACAACTGCGCGACCTGGAACGAGCGGGCCAGGCCGAGGCGTGTGATCTGGCGCGGCTTCATCCCGAGCACAGAGCTGCCCTCGTACAGGATGTCGCCCGAGGTGGCCGGCAGGTACCCGGTCACCATGTTGATGAACGTGGTCTTTCCGGCGCCGTTGGAGCCGATCACTCCGACGATCTCGCCGCGCTGGATGGTCACGTCCAGCGAATTGGCAGCAACCACGGCACCGAAGGTGCGGGTGAGCTGGCGCGTTTCGAGCACACTCATGGGGACACCTCCTTCGTCACGGACGGAATCTCCGCAGGCACAGCGGCACGCCTACGGGACACCAGGCTCCACAAGCCCTTGGGCAAGAAAAGGATCAGTGCCAGCAGGACACTGCCCAGCGTGAGCTGCCACAGGTGCGGCGCCTCCTGAATGGCGAAGGTGCGCACCGCGGAGAACACAATGGCTGCGACGAACGGTGCCGCCACATGCGCCGTTCCGCCGAGCAGGGCCATGAAGACGAACTCGCCCGAGGTCGCCCAGAACGCCATGTCGGGATCCACGTGGCCGGTGGCGATCGCGATCAGGCCGCCGCCGAGGGCCGACAGCACGGCCGCGCCGCAGTAGTTCAGGTAGACAAGTCCGAACGGCGAGATGCCGAGGAAGTCAACCCGGATTTCGTTCTCGCGCACTGCTTCCGAGAGCCGGCCAAACCGTGAGCGCAACACGCGGTGGCAGACCAGGGCCGCAACGAGCGCGATCGCCAACGTGACCAGGAAGGCGACGCGTTTGGCCTGCGACGGGTCCGGCTGGAAGCCAAGGTAGCTCGGGTTCGCGACGTTGAAGCCGTCGGTGGAGCCGAGCGCGCTGGACTTCACCAGCATGCCGTAGACAATCATCGACAACGCCATCGAAAGCATGGCGTAGAAGATGTCGCGATAGCGCGCCACCATGATGCCGCACAGCGCGGCCATCATCAGCGAAGCCACCACGCCCAGCGCCAGCAGCACGAAGGCATCCTGGATGCCCAGGTGCTTGGCGGCCAAGCCGGCAGCGTAGCCGCCGATGCAGTAGTACAGCGCCTGGCCGAAGGAGACGAGGCCGGCGCGCATTTGCAGCACCACCCCGAGAACCACCAGGCCCTTGGCAAAGGCCAGGGTGAGCAGGAAGCTCAACCAGTCGGGCCCCGCCCAGCCGAGGGCGGCAATCGACCCGGCCGCCAGCGGCAGCCCAAGTTCGGACTTGAATTTCATTTAGATCTTTCGGGGCTGCAGTTGGCCGAAGAGGCCCTGTGGCCGGAATGCGAGTACCAGGAACATCACGCCGTAGATCACGAACAACTCGATCTGCGGCGCCAGATGGACAGCGAAGGAACGGGCGAGACCGACCAGCACCGCGCCGACGGCGGCGCCGCCGACGCTGCCCAGGCCGCCCACCACCACCACGGCGAACGCCAGCACGATCACCTCGACACCGATGCCCGGTGTGACGGAAATGGCCGGTGCAGTGAGCGCCCCGGCAAGCGCACCGAGCATGGAGCCGATCGCGAAGGTGATGGCGAACATCAGATTGACGTTCACCCCCATTGCTGTGGCGATCTCGCGATCGTGGATCACCGCGCGCAACATGCGTCCCTTGTCGGTACGGTTCAGCGCCCACCATGCGGCGGCGCCGACCACGAGCGAGATCGCCACCAGTGCGAGGTCGTAGTTGGCGAAACGCAGCGAACCCGTGACCGAGCTCTGCCCGAGCAGACGGTAGGGCTGGTACGCCAGGTACGGGTTGACGCCCCACACCAGCTTCACCGCGTCCTCCAGGATCAGCAGCAGCGCATACGTGACGATCACCATCAGGATCTCATCGCGGCCACGCAGGTGGCGCAGCAGCCCCTGCTCCACAAGTACGCCCACAACCAGGCCGCCGACGATTGCGCAGCCGAATAGCAGCAGGTAGCTCCAGTACGGACTGGCCCCCGACTCGCCCGAGAAGTACCAGCCTGTGAGCGAGGCGGCGCAGTAGGCGCCGATCGCGTAGAAGCTGCCGTGTGCCATGTTGAGGATGCGCATCACCCCGTAGATCACGGTCAGGCCGGCAGCCACGAGGAACAGCCATGAGGCGTAGATGGCGCCGTCGATGACAATGGCCAGCAAGGTGCTCACGAGGTGCGCTCCTTTGCCGGTGTCGGGCTGCACTTGGCACCCGGAAAGCCGGCCTTGATCCAGTCGGCATGGCTCGTGCCATCGGGGGGCATCAGGCAGTCGCCCGGATAGTCCTTCACATTGGTGATGCTGGCCTTGCGGGTCTTCGGGTCATAGTGGTACTCGCCGTAGGCAACACCCTGTACAGCCTGATGGCCGCCGGCGCGGCTCATGCGCACCGTGCCGCTGGGCGATTCGAAGGTGAGACCCTTGAGACCCGCGAGCACCTGCTCCTGCGTCGGCATGGCGCCGGGCTTGCCCGCCTTCTCCGCGGCCGCCTTCACGCCGAGGATCGCCTGCATCATCTTGAACGCAGGGTAGGTCGGCTGCTCTTTGTGCGCGGCGCTGTAGGTTGTGCGCAACCAGTCGGAGAGCCCGTTCTTCGGCGCGAAAGCGCCAAACGGGCCGCGGCCGCCGACGATCGTGCCGTTGGGCGCCTGGTCCTTGAAATGCTCAAAGCCGGTTTCGCCCGCGGTCAGCAGCGCCACACGCTTGTCGAACAGGCCGCGCGCGCCGCCTTGCAGCACCAGCGCTTCCATGTCGCCACCCCAGAAGCTGGAGTGGATCAGGTCGGGGTTGCTGACAGCCAGCGCGGAGATCTCGGCGCCGTACTGGCCCTGCCCCAGCTTCGGCCACTGCTCGGAAACGACCTTGATGTCCGGCTTGAGTTGCTTGAAAGCAAGGCTGAAGTCGGCCCAGGCATCTTGGCCCCAGGCATAGTTCTGCTGGATGCTGCCGACCGATTTCACGTTCGGTTTCGTCTCCACGATGTAACGGGCAGCCGCCACGTTGTCGACCACCGCGTCGAGGCCAGTGCGAAACACGTATTTCGGGTTCTTCAGCGTCTCGCTGAACAGGCGCGAGGTCCCGCAGTCGAAGAACACCGTCGGGGTCTTGAGCTCCTCGGCCACCGGGGCAATCGCGAGGCAGTCACCAGAGGAGATGTAGCCAATCACCAAGTCGACCTTCTGGCGCTGCACAAGGTTGCGGTATTCCTCCACCTGCTTGGTGGCGCCGCCGTTCTCATCGATCAACACCATCTCGATCTCGACGCCGCTGATGCCTTTGGTGTTGTAGGGCGCGGGCAAGGCACCCTTGTTGAGCGCGTCGACCACGAGCTTGGCGGCGTTGGCCGCTGGCACCCCGAAAGGGCCTGCGGCGGCGCCTGACAGGAAGGTCGCCACGCCGATCCGGAACTTGCCGTTGTCGGCGGCGGCGGCCGGCAGCGCGAAGGCGGCGCCGGCAGTGACGAGCGCGAAGCTGCGAGCCAGGCGCGTGAGGGGGAACTTCAGGGTCACGTTGTCTCCTTGTGAGTTGTGTTGCTCACGAGGAGTATTGCGAGGAGCGTGCCACACCGTGAAAGCCTTGTGGATCAAGGACTTGGGCGTAGTTCGCGAAGATGTATTGCGCGGATTCCGCGCATTGCGGCGGTCGGATCGCGCGGAAACCGCGCATGCGGATTCAGCCCCGCGGCCTTTGCGGATGTGACGGTGCGTTGCCTACGGCGCCCCCGCGGCCCGCCTGCGCTCCCGCACCAGCTCCGGCGATGGCCGCAGTTGCTCCGCAGGGTAGACCCGCCACTTGCCCAACATCACCCGGGCCGGCGGAAACCGGGTGTCGACCACCACCTCTCCGATCGCCTGTGCTTGCGCGATCTGGTGCGTTTCGCGGTCGATGCATGAGGCAAACCCGGGCGGATCCTCCGGCAATTCCAGGCAGAGCCCCTCCAGCGCTCCCACCACCTTCTCGACGTCGAACGGCTTGCCGGTCTTGGCCACCGCGCGCGCAATGGCCAGGATCCCGGCATAGGCGCCCTCTGCCGCATAGGTCGGATAGCGCCCCTCCGCCGCAAAAAAGTCGGCCACGAACTTGCGGTTGCGCGGCGTGTCGGGCCAGTTGTTGTGATGGCGCGCCGAGAGCACGAGATTCGGCGGCGCCAGGTCGCCCAGCGCCACCAGCACGTCGTAGTTGCCGCCGGCATCGAAGTTGGCTATGGGCACCTTGCCGAGCAGTTCGCTGGAGTGGGCCTGCGCGAGGAAGGCAAGGAAGTCGCCCCCCCAAAGGCCTGTCACGATCACGTCCGGCCGCGAGCGCATCAGGGCCGTCAGGTACGCCGAATAGTCGGGTTCGTAGAGCTTGGGCCAGAGTTGGGCAACGACCTCATAGTTCGCGCCGCTGGCCGCCAGGCTGCGTTGCAGGTCGGCCCACATGACGTGGCCATAGTCGTAGTCCGGCCCCAGGAATGCCAGCCGCTTCCAACCACGCTCGCGCTGCTGCTCGGCAAGGTACTTCGCGCCGGCCGCCATCGAAGTGTAGGTGTCGTTCGAAACCCGGAAATAGTAGCGGTGAAAGTCCTCGATCGTGAGCCGCGAGGAGGCGTGGTCGGTGCCGACGAAGATCACCTTGCGCGCACGCGACAGCCGGCTCACCGCCTGCGCCACACCGGAGCTCACCACCCCGCAGAGGAACTGCGCCTTGTCGTGATCGATGAACTGGCTGGCCAGCCGAACGCCATAGGCCGCTTTGGAGCGGTCGTCTTCCACGATCACTCGCAGCCGCGGGCGCCAGTCGCGCGCGCGCTCAGCATCCAGCTCGGCGAGCGCCAGCTTGATCGCCGCGATGCTGTCGCGGCCGTAGATCGCGGCCCGGCCCGCCAGGGGGTAGAGGCAGCCAATGGTGATGTCGGCCTGCCCAACAGGTGCCCCCAGCTCTACGCGGGCATGGGCGCCGGTTGCAGCCAGGCAGGCCATCACCAGCGTGGCGGCGCAGCGAAGCAGATCACGAATCCTCACGGGCGGCCCTCCCCATCCATCCCGAGCCGCTGCAGCCGGCGCAGCAGCGCATGGCGGGAGATGCCCAGCAGGTCCGCGGCCCTGCCACGATGGCCCTGCGCGCGGGCCAGAGCATCGCGCAGCAGCTTCTCCTCCTCGACGGCCAGCTTCTGCTCGATGGCCGCCGAGCGCACCTCCCCACTGTCCAGGTCGGAGGGCAGCTGCGAACGCTCGATCACGCTGCCGGGATGGAGGATGGTGAGACGCTCGATGAGGTTCTTCAGCTCGCGCACGTTGCCGGGCCATGCGTAGGCCGTCAGGCAGGCTCGCGCGTCGGGCGAGAAGCGGATCGGCTCGCAGCGTTCGGACTTGGCATAGCGCGCGGCGAAATGATCTGCCAGTACCAGCACGTCGTCATCGCGCTCCCGCAGGGTCGGCAGGGCGATCGGCAGCACGTTCAACCGGTAGTACAGGTCTTCGCGGAAGCGGCCCCGCGAAGCCTCGGAGGCCAGGTCGCGGTTGGTCGCGGCCACCACCCGAACGTCGGCGGTCACGCCACGGGTGCCACCCACTGGGCGGTACTGACCGTCTTCCAGGAAGTGCAGCAGCTTGGCCTGCAGTGCCAGTGGCAGCTCGCCGATCTCGTCCAGGAACAGTGYGCCGCCGTCCGCCAGCGCGACCAGCCCCACGCGCCGCTGCGTCGCCCCGGTGTAGGCGCCCTTCTCCGCACCGAACAGCTCCGCCTCGATCAGTTGCTCCGGCAGCGAGGCGCAGTTCACCTCGACGAAGGGCCCTCCACTGCGCGCACTCGCCGTGTGGATGGCGCGCGCCACCAGCGCCTTGCCGGTGCCGGACTCGCCCAGCACCAGCACACGCTTGGTCTGGCTCGCCGCAATGCGGCTGATGGTCGCCGCCAGCGCGCGGACCTGTGCGCTCGTACCGATCACTCCGTCGTGGGCGGTCGATTCCTGCCGCCGGTAATCGATCTCACTGGCCATGCGCGCCTTCTGCAGCGCGCCGCGCAGCGTGTAGAGCAATTCATCGAGCTCGAACGGCTTGGTCACGTAGTCCGCTGCGCCGGCCTTCACCGCCTTCACGGCCAGCCGCGTGTCGCTCGTTGCGGAGATCATGATCACGGGCAGCCCGGGCCGATCCGTGGCGAGCCGCGCGAGCACGTCCATCCCGCTCATGTCCGGCAGGTTCACGTCGAGCAACACGATGTCGGGCGCGCCTCGACAGGCGGCATCCAATCCGCCGGCGCCGTCCACCGCGGTCGCGACGCCAAATCCCTCCTCTTCCAGCGCGAACACCAGTGCCTTCAGCACGCCGGGTTCGTCGTCGATCACCAGCACCTGTTTCAAAACCTATGTCTCCTCTCGCGGCATCGGCACGCGCAACGTGACCACCGTGCCCGCGCCCACCTGGCTCTCGATCACGAGCGTGCAGTCATTCAACTCGGCCAATTGTCGGGAAATGCTGAGGCCCAGGCCCATGCCCTTCGGTCGGGTCGTGAAGAACGGATCGCTCAGCTTCGMGAGCGCCTCGGGCGGCACCCCACGACCCGTATCGCGGACCTCAAGCACGCCGAAGCCGTCGCCGGCGCGCGCCGCACGTAGTGTGATCAGGCCGCCCGGCGGCGTGGCCTGTATCGCGTTGAGCATCAGGTTCAGCATGATCTGGATCAGATGATCGGCATCGACCCACAGGCGCAACTCGGAGTCGCCCTGGATCGCGAGTGACAGCCGCTGCGCCTTCAGTTCGGCCTTCACCAGGCCATCGACCCGGCGGAAAACCTCGCGCACCGGCGCCACGGCCGGTTCCGGAGGGCGCGGCTTCCCGAAATCAGATAGATCGCTCACCACGCGGGTGAGCCGCGTGACCTCGGTCTCCACGTCCTGCAGAAGCTGGTGCCGACGCGGATCGGCCTCGCGTCGGGCGAGCGCCTGCACCGTCGTCTTGATGGCGGACAACGGGTTGCGCACCTCATGCGCAATGCCGGCGGCAAATTCGCCGAGCGAAGCGAGCCGCTGCGCGCGTGCCAATCGGGCGAACGTGTTGGCAAGGCCCTCCGCCATCGTGTTGAAGGCACGCGAAACGGCCGCGATCTCATCGCGCCCCTGGTCCCGGATGCGGTGGTCCAGTTGGCCGGACGCGATGGCTTCGACTCCGCTCACAAGCTGTGCCACGCGGCCCTGCAGACTGCGCGCGAGCTGGTAGAACAGGAACACCAGGACGCTGGCGGTGCCGAGCACGGCCACCAGCAGCACACGCCGCGCATTCTCGAAACGGCTGAGCAGCGCCGAGGGCTCGATCTGCAACATCGGTTGCCAGCCGGGCAACACCTCCGGGCCCGCGATCATGCGCTCGGCGGGGGTGACGCGCACGCCGACGGCGTTGAAGTAGCCGGCAGGCGTTTTCAGAACCGGCTGCACGATGCCGGCCACCGAGGGCCCGCCCATCAGTTCAGTCAGCGAGGAGAAGCGTACGTGCAGCGCAATGTCGACCCGGCGCCGGCCCTCAGCGACCGGCAGGGGATGGCGCACCAGGAACCATCCGGCGAGGCCGTCGCCCGGCGCGGCCGGCCCGACCACCTCATTGCTGTCGAAACGGGTGACCGGCAGCGAAGCAATCGAGAACGGTTGCTCGCTCCAATAGGGCGGCCCGGCGGCCGCCTGCCCGGGCACGAAATGGCGCAGCCGGCCGCCGTCTTCCAGCAGCAGGATGCCGTAGAGGTCCGGCAGATCGGCTTCCAGCTGCAGCAGCCCATGCGCCTCCTCGCCCGCGTCGCTGATGTCGGCGCGCAGCAAGGCGGTCATGGCGGGGTGGCTGGCCAAGGTCTCCACCTGATAGCGTCGACCGTCGAGAAACGACTCCAGGCGCTTCGACATTGCCGTGAGCTGGACCGACAGGCGCTCACCGACCAGCTCGTCGATCAGCGCCTGCGCATACCGGTCGTACAGCAGGCCCACTGCGAGCGTCGGCACGATTCCCGCCACTAGCGAGATCGCGAGGTAGCGACTTACGACGCTGTTGTTGATGGCCATTCCGGAACTCGTGCCGCGCTAAAGACCAGTCCCGCGTCGGCGCTCACAAGGGTATGGCAACAGCAGAAGAGCGAGTTGGCGATCAATTCGCCCATCACGATCGCGTGGCGATCGGTCCCATCGCTGCTTCCGGAACCGGAGGCGAACTCGCCCGTCAGGCAAACGAGCTTCGCCCAGAGTGATCTCATGCAAATCTCCGTTGTCGTGCATGGAAAGAATGCCTTCGGTGGCTACGAGCAGCAGATCACTGCACGGTTGGACCAACAGCGGGCTTGGGGGTTGACGATTGTTCGCTGTTGTCTCCGTTGGATGGAAAAGGCGACCTGCGAAGTGCAAAGCCCGTGCCATGCCGACTCCCATGACGCAGCCGCGAGCGGCGCCCCCGAGCAGGGTCTGGCACATGCGAAGAATGCGGCACCTGTGTCCGGTTCTATGGACATGTCGTCGTCTCCAATGACTGAAACCATGGACAACTGTCGGACAAAACATACGTCGCGCGGCGCCGCTCTTTTCCCTTGCAGCCTCACCCGGCCATACTGGCGAACTGATGTGCGCAGCAATGCGATTCAATCGCTCAGCTGGAACACTCAGCAAGCCATGCTACACGTGAGCAGCGAGCCAATCACAAATCAGTGGCGTTGTTCTAAACGCGACATTGTGGAAACAATGGACCCCTGCTTCTACTAGGCAGTACTCCGCGTTGGCTCCAATTCGATCTGCAATTTTCTTTGCAGCGGCCGCAGGAATTCCTGCATCAGCCTGGCCATGCATGACAAGGACAGGGCACTCGAGACGATCACACCAGTCTTCAAGTGTGAAGTCACGAGCGACCTCACGAGCCGCGGCGATCGTTTCGACTCCCACGATATGGGCGAAGCGCCAACTGCGAATCGGGTCGTCCCAATTCATCACACACATGTCGAAATAGCCACTGACCGAAATGCACGCTCGAATCCTTTGGTCGGCCGCCGCCGAGCTGACCGCGAGCATGCCGCCGAAGCCGAAGCCGACGACGCCAATGCGATGCGGGTCGATGCCCTCCTCCGCCTGCACGTAGTCGATGACAGCAGAAACGGCTTCGTGGTACGAAGGCCGCATCGGCATCCAATCGGACACTTCGCCCTGGCCGGGGCCGTCGAACGAGAGCGTTGCCATGCCTCGTGCGAGAAACTCCCTCTCAATCGCGAAGTGTTCCTCCTTGGATGAGTCGGAGCCGCAAACAAGCAAAGCCAGCGGCACCCGAGCTACCCCCGGTGGCACCCGAAGAACCGCAGGGAGCGTCCTTCCGCTGTACGGAATCTCGAGCCGCATGCCGGGGACCGGCTGCAGCGGCAAAGCTCGGGTGTAGCACGCAACCTTTGCCACTGCAGCGCGCTTCTTTTCATCGAGATCCTCAAAGTGAAGATACTGAGCGAAGTGGTACGCGAGGGCAGCCTTTGTAAGAAGCTGACCGGCACTCACCAAGTTCCCCTGCATAGCTGCTGTGTCGCCGAGTTTCTCAAAGTCTGCGCCTACAGTCGTCCAAACAGGAAACCAGTCACTGTTCGAAACGATTCGCTCCATGTTAGCCCGCACCAGGGAGCAATCAAGCCCCTGGTTTGTCATGCGGAACAAAGAGTGTCCGGCGGCCTTGAGCGCGAGGTAGTCCGTTTTCATGCTTCAGAGCTTCAGAACGGCACGGTGCCCTTAACGATGGTCCGATAGAGCAGCCGGCGCTGAGGAAGCGCGTAGTCACCTACCCCTTGATGCAAGGTCAGCGCGTTGTCCCACATGACGACATCTCCTGGCGCCCACGTGTGGCGGTAGATGAAGCGGGGCTGGCGCGTGAAGGCGTACAGATAGTTGAGGAGGCGTTCGCTTTCCTCCTGTTCCATATCGAGGATTTCAGTGGTGAACCCCTCGTTCACGAAGATGGACTTCTCTCCAGTGCTGGGGTGCGTCCGAATCACAGGGTGAACTACGGAGTCTTCTAACCGGGACTCGGTGTCCTTGTTCATCTTGTTGAAATGGCTGGCCCGCTGGCCTGGCTTCTTCTTAGAGGCTACAAATCGCGCCTTCCGGCCTTCCAGCTGCTCCTTGATCTCTGTCGGCAGCGCATAGTAGGCCGCCGCCGTGTCGGCGAAGTCCGTTGGCCCTAGCACCCTGCCGCCCTTCACCGGCACTTCGAGGGCATAGAGAATGGACACACGGCTGGGAGTGCGCGTATAGCAAAGGTCGCTGTGCCAATATTGCGCGGCATCCACGGCCCCAATCTGGCGACCGTCTTCGACGATGTTCGACAGCACGAAGACCTCCGGGTTGTCGGGCTTGGCGAACTGGGTCATCGCATGGATGTCTAGTTCCTTGCC
>NZ_JBFUCI010000122.1:0-14954 GCF_056405335.1 Variovorax sp. P1_H12_2 | reverse complement strand
GGCAGCGCCGGCGCGGCGTCGTGCCGCGGCGGTGCGGCGCGCAAGGCGGCCCAGCGCGCCACGGCCGGACGGCGCGCCAGCCACAGGCAGTACGGCGCCAGCGCCTGCGTGGCGCGGCCGAGGTCGTCGAACACCGGCACGCCGGCATCGGCCAGCCGCGCGCGGCACTGCGCGGCGCCCGTGTCGATGGCGACGAACAGCCGCGGGAAGCGCGCGCAGACGTCGACCAGCGTGTCGGCCATGCGGTCGAGCAGGTAGCCCGGCGCATAGACGATCACGGTGTCGATCGCGTCGCTTTCCGCCAGCGCGGTGAAGATGGTCCGCACGAAGTCGGGCTGGTTCACCACGTTGCCGGTCACATCGACCGGGTTCGACACCATGCCGTAGTCGGGGATGCCGTCGCGCAGCGCCTGCTGCAGCGCGGGCGGCAGCGTCGGCACGTCCAGGCCCGCGCCGATCAGCTTGTCGGCCAGGATGGCGCCCAGCGCGCCCGACATCGTCACGATGGCGACGCGGCGGMCGCCCTCGCGTCGGCGGAAGCCGCTGAGGTAGGCCAGGTCGGCCATCTGCGCGAAGTCGGTGCCGCGGATCACGTTGAGCTGCTCGAAGCCCGCCTGGTAGAGCGCCAGGTCGCCGGCCAGCGCCGAGGTGTGCGAGCGCACCGCCTCCGAGCCCTTCTCGGTTTCGCCCGCCTTGTAGATCACCAGCGGCTTGCCCTGCGCGGCCAGAGACAGCGCGGCATCGATGAAGCGCCGGCCGTTGCGCAACTGCTCGACGTAGCCGATCACGCAATCGGTCTCCGGGTCCTGCGCCAGGAATTCGAGGTACTCGGCAAACTCCAGCGTGGCCTCGTTGCCGGTGTTGATGAACTGGCTGACCGGCACGCCGAGCCGCCGGATCAGCGCGAACACCGCCGAGCAGACATTGCCGCTCTGCGTGAGCACGCTCACCCGGCCGGGCTGCGTTTGCGGCGGCACGTTGCGGAACACCGAGGCGAAGGCCGTGTGCGCCTGCAGGTTCAGGTTGGCGAAGCCCATGCAGTTGGGGCCGGCCACCACCATCCCGCTGCGCGCGACGAAGTCCTCCAGCGTGCGCTGCAGGGCTTCCCCGGCCGCGCCCGCCTCGGCGAAGCCGGCCGCGTAGACGATGGCGGCCGGAATGCCCCTGGCGTGGCAGCGCTCGAGCATGGCGGTGACGTCTTCCGCGCCGATGGCCAGCACGACCAGGTCGGGCGTCTCGGGCAACGATTCGATGTCGGGATAGCAGGTGTAGCCGAAGACCTCCTGGTACTTGGGGTTGACCGGGAACACCTGGCCCGCATAGCCGAAATGACGCAGCAGATCGAGCGGCATGCCGCCGATCCGGCCGGCCTGGTTGCTGGCGCCGACCATGGCGATCGAGCGCGGCTGAAGCAGCGGGCCAAGTCGGTGACGCGAGTGAACGCTCATGCCCGCGCTCCCTTGATGATCGCGTTGGCCAGGCCCGCTTCCTTGGTCTGCCGGTACTCCTCGCTCACATGGCTGAGCTGGTGCACGTCGAAATGCGCCGACAGTGCGTGGCGCATGCCCTGCACGTCCACCGAGCGGTTGAGCGACTTCTTCAGGATCTGCAGCGCGAAGGGCGGGGCCTTGGCAATGCGCTGGGCCAGCGCCATCGTCTCCTCGTCCAGGCGGTCGTTGGCAGCCACCCGGTTCACCATGCCGAGCGCCTTGGCCTCCGCCGCCGACAGGCGCTCGCCGGTGAAGAGCAGTTCCTTCGCCTGGCGCAAGCCCAGGACCCAGGGATGGATCAGCACTTCCGTCGCCGCCGCGCCCATGGTGTGCGTCACCGGGTCCGAGAAGAAGGCGTCCTCCGACGCGACCATGAGGTCGCACATGTTGGCCAGCATGAAGCCCGCCGCCACGCAGGCGCCCTGCACCTGCGCGATGGTTGGCTTGGGGAAGTCCCAGATGCGCATGCAGTAGTTGAAGTAGCGCTGCTCCTCATAGGCCCAGCGTTCCTCCACCGTGAACTCGGCGCGCTCCGCCTGCGCCTGCTTCAGGTCGTGACCGGCCGAGAAATGCGCGCCCTTGGCGGCAAGCACCACCACGCGGGTGGCCTCGTCGGTGCGCGCGGACTCGAAGGCAGCGTCGAGTTGGTCGAGCATCTGCTGGCTCTGGGCGTTGCGCGCCTGCGGGCGATTGAGCCAGATGCGGCGCACCGCGCCGGTCTGCTCGATCAGGAGAAGGGGTTCAGTCATCGAAGTTCCTGCGTACGGGGAAGCGCCGATGGTCGGACGGGTATGCTCATCCTGCGATCAACAACTGCGAGAAATCCCACATCGTGAGCAAACCTATGGAAACCCCGGGGGCCCAGAACATGCGGCGTTCGCTCCAGGTCCTGCGGGTGCTGGGCGCGCACCACGAGGAAGGCCTGGCGGTGAACGAAGTGGTCGCCCTCACGCAGCTCGAGCGATCGACGGCGCACCGCCTGCTCACCTGCCTGGTCGAGGAACAGTTCGCCGAGCGCGACGCCGCCACGCGCCGCTATCGGCTCGGCCTCGAGGCGATGCGCCTGGGCTTCGCGTCGCTCAAGCGCGCGCCGCTGCTGGGGTCGTACCAGCCGATGCTGCAGCGCCTGGCACGCATCTCCGAAGACACCGTGTTCCTGCTGGCGCGCCAGGGCGACTACACCGTCTGCCTCGCGCGCGAGGACGGCGCCTTCCCGGTGAAGATCTTCAGCACCCGCGTCGGTGACATCCGCCCCCTGGGCATCGGCGTGGGCGGGCTGGCGATGCTGTCGGCCGCGCCCGACGACGAGATCGCGCGAATCCGCACCCAGCACGCGCCGGCCTTCGATGCCGCGGGGCTGACCCCGTCGCAGATCAGCAAGGTGATCGCGCGCACGCGCCGGACCGGCTACGCGGAGTTGGTGGACACCGTGACGCAGGGCGTGGGCGGCGTCGGCGCGGTGATTCCGAATGCGGGCGCGCCTTTCGCCGCCATCTCGATTGCGGCGATCAAGCCGCGCATGGGCGCGGCGCGGCGCGCCGAGTTGGGGCAGTTGCTGGTGAGCACCCTCGACGGCGGCGGCGGCTGAACGCACGGCCGACGAATCCTGTCGATCTGCGAACCGGACCGAGCGCGGCAGGCCCGCGCCTGCTGCGGGTAATCTCTGTCTCGATGAGCCCCTCAGAACCTCGCCCCGCATCCGTCTGGAATCGCTTCTGGTCCCCGAAGAGCTTCCTCGAGCAGGCTGCGCCCGAGGCGTCCGCGGAAGAGGCCGAAGCCATCGCACGAAGGAACGACGTCTGGCTCAAGACCTACATGGACCTGTACATCCTCAGGTGGGGCGGGCTGTGGGCGGCTTCGCTGGCGGTGGCGCTTCTCATGGCGGAAGTGGCGGGCCTCCTGTTCGCGCTCGCCCTGGCGGCGAACCTGGCGGCTCTCGTCGGCCTGGTCGCCATGGTCCTGATCTATCGCCGGGCGTCGAGGGCCGTTCGAGATCAGACCCGGAACAATGGCAGGCGATGACGCGTCGGCTCGACACTCAAGGCAGTGCAGGGGCCACCCAGCGCATCGCCACCCCGTAGGCCAGGGCACCCACCAGCGTGGGCCATGCGATGCCCCCGATCCAGCGCTTGCTCGCAGCGACCGCCGCCAGCGCGAGGATCAGCCCGGCGGCTCGCGCCGGTGCCAGCGCCTGCGGGAAATAGCCAGCCAGCGAGACCGCGAGCAATGCGGCGATGGCCGCCGGCCCCACTCCTTCGAAGAGCCGGCGCCATCTCCCGGCGCGGGTCGACGCACGGTCGGCCGCGCGGCGCGCATGCCATAGCGGCAGCCAGCGCAGCAGGAAGGTGCCAAGGCCGCACAGAAGAATGATCGTGACGACGGACCTGTTCATGCCCTTGGCCTCGCAATGGCATTGGCCAGCGCGCCGGCCACGATGCCCAGCGCGAGGGCATGGTGGGCCGGCAACACCGCCAGCAAGACTGCGGCCGACGCTGCGGCGACGAGGATCGGCATCTTCCAGCGCGCGACGCCGATTTCGAGCAGCAGCGAAAGGAACAAGGCCGGCAGCACGAAGCCGAGCGCATCACGCGCAAAGTCGGGCAACAGGTCGATCCGGCCCGACAGGCGCGTCCCCAGCCAGGTGCCGAGCAACCAGGCGCTGTAGGCCCCCAGTTGCAGCCCGACCAGCCACGTCTCGCGCTCCGCCGCAGGCACGCGGTCGACCTTGCTCAAGGCGGTCGCGAAGACTTCGTCGGTCAACCCGAATGCCAACAATGGAGCAGGCAGCGGCGCCGTCCGCGCCGGCAATCGATTCACCAGCGCGGGTCCATAGAACAGATGGCGCGCATTCATCAACAGCACCGTGGGAACCGCAGTCCACCACGCGGCGCCCGAGACCAGCAGCGCGATCAACAGGAACTGGCTGGCCCCCGCGAACACGGCCGCCGAGATCAGCAGCGTGGCATTCGGCGACAGGCCGGCCTCGACCGCAGCCAGACCGAATGAGAAGGCGATGGGCAGATAGCCGACGGYGATGGAGAGGCTGGCGACGAGGCCTCGCAGAAGGGCGCGGATCACATCAGGCATCAAAGAGGAAGTGGCCGGCGAAACGCGAGCACATGGGTGCCCCCACCCCAGTGATCGGCTCGCACGGTGGCGAACACGCGGCGATGCGGTGGCTGCGGATACTCCGGCCCAAGGCATTGATTGCACTCATGACACTCCCTTCGAGCTGCGCCCTTGTTTGTTCTCTTATAGAACGGCCTTGTTCGCCATGCAATCCGGCACGACGATGCAGCGCCTCCAAGGAGCTTTTCGCGGAGGGTTCTGACTCGCGAATCAGCGCATTCACGCGCAAGGCCAGGCGGCTCGCCAACGCATCAATTGGCGGGAGCGAGCTCGATCACCTGCCAGGCCCCGTTCGGAGCTCGAGGGCGCGCGTCAGCCGTTGGGGTACGCCTGGGCGATCAGCTTCGCGCGAAGGGTGGCCCACTGAGCGTACATGTCGTGCACCAGGTAGAGATCCCGGCGGCGGGTCCACGGCTGGCCCGACTGGGGGTCATACGTGCCCGGCATCGGGATTCCCGCGGGGGCGAACGCGGCGATGCCGCGATCGCGCGTGGTCTGCACGCAGCGCTTGATGTGATCGCGGAAACCAACGACCGCGGCGGTGCCGATGCCACCGGGAAGCTTGGCACGGGCCGCGAGGACCTGGGCGGCCACGCCGTCGGTGCTCAGGTAGGTGATCGTGCCGTCCGCGGCGATGACCGGCTCGACGGACGTCAGGTTGGAGATGCCGTACTTCGACTTCAGCCAGCGGGCGATTTCCCACTGCGCGTACACATGAACCTGGCGCCGCGCCAGGACCGCGGCCACGGCATCTGCCAGCGCTTCGTTCGTCGGGCCCGGGTCCGCGAGCACCTTCGACGGGTCGCCGCCACCGGCGGGCAGCCGGTTGCCGAACGCGTAGGCGACGATGAAGTCCAGCTGCGCCACGGGAGCAGTGTCCGGCTGCCAGTCGAACCCGACGTCCTCGATGTGTGGGACGAGGGTGCGCGCACTGGCGCTGTCGTCAATCTCCTTCGACAACGCGGCCAGCATGTGCTGCTGAAGTCCGTCCTTGGCCAATGGGCGTTCCGCCCGCGCGGACGCCGAGCCGACGATGGCGGGCAGGACAATGCCGGTGGTCACGGCGGTTGCTAAATCACGGCGACGCATGGATACCCCTCTTTTCTTTGCTACACGGTGGCTGAAAGGGGTGAAGTCTGCAGTGCAGTTGTGACAACACTGTGGAACGGCCTGCCGCTGGACCGCAAGGCGACTTATCGCATGAACGTCCCCGCGCTACGCCGCCAGCACGGCGCTCGCACTCGCCACGCGGCGCCTGAACAGATCCGCCATGGTCGCGGCCGCCAAGGACAGCGGTGTCCCTCGCAGCGTCATGATGCCGATGGTTGCTGGGGGCATCGGCGCCTTGACTCGAATTCGTGCCACTTCATCGCAGTAGGGCTTGACCTTGAGCATCGCGGAGGGACAGATGAGCAAGGCGTCGCTTCGCGTCATCAGATTCCACATGACACCGAAGGTGTCGCATTCGACCACGCGTTCGGGCAAGGCCAAACCCGTCGCGCGCAGACCGTTCAGAACGGCCTCGGTCTGACTGCCGGTTGAAACGTTGAGCAGCCACTCGCAGTCGACGACGTCCGCCCAGCGCGTGGCTCGAGCGAGGGGGTGGCCGCGCCGGCAGGCGATCATGAATTCGAGCGGGCGCAACGGCTCGAATGCGTACTCGTCGTCCTTCGCCATCAGCATGCGCACGGCCAGCGCGAAATCGAGCGTGCCATTGCGAAGTGCGGGCAGGACCGCCGGCAGCAAACCTTCCGACACCCTGACCCTGGCCGCAGGCATGCTTCGCCTGAAGTCGCTCAGGACATCGGGCAAGACGCTCAGCATCACCATCGGCGTCACGCCCACCGACACGCGCGCCCGGGCGCCACCCAGAAGTTGCCGGATGTCCTGTCGCGCAAGATTCAACTGGGTTTCCGCGATTCGCGCACGCACGGTCAGATGCTCACCGCACTCGGTGATCGCGATGCCCTTCGAACTGCGCGTGAGGAGCGGCGCGTCGAGCTCGCCTTCCAGCTCCTTGATGGCCTTGGTCACCGCGGCCTGACTGAGATGAAGACTGCGAGCGGCCGCCCTGATGCTGCCGAGCTCGGCGACTTTCAACCAGGCCCGAAGGTGATGATCTTTCATGTGCGGCCGCCTGTGCGATGGTGACAACTGTAGATTGTCACCATAACAAAATAATAGCCTTACGCGCAGCGCCGGCGATGTCTAAGCTGAATGACATCAAGACCGATGGCCATCCAAAGCCTGGTTCCGCGAAGACTCTTCTGGAGAATGCCCATGCCGAATTTCTTGAGTCGTGCCCGCACCGCCGCTGCATCGTCCTTCGTGCTGCTCGTCGGCCTGTGCGCCGGTGCCGCCCACGCGGAATGGCCCGAGCGACCCATCAAGCTCATCGTGCCGTATGTGGCGGGCTCCGGTCCCGACGTCGTATTGCGGCCCATCGCCGACGCCCTCGGGCGCGAACTGGGCCAGCCGGTCGTCATCGACAACCGCGGCAGTGCGGGAGGCATCGTCGGTACCCAGTTGCTGGCGACATCGCCCGCGGACGGCTACACGATCGGTTTCGGCAACCTGGTCACGCTGGCGATCAACAAGAGCATGTACTCGAAGCTGCCCTATGACCCGCAACGCAGTCTCGCGCCCGTCAGCCTCGCCATCAGCAATGCGCTGGTGCTCGTCGCCCGCAACGACTTTCCGGCCAACAACATCAAGGAGCTGATCGCCTATGCCAAGCAGAATCCGGGCAAGATCAGCGTGGGCTCGCTCGGGATCGGATCGAGCGCCCATCTGGCCGGCGAGCTACTGAAGAGCGAGACCGGCACCTTCATGCTCCACGTTCCGTACAAGAGCGGCCAGCAGGCAGTGGTCGACATCGCCGGTGGCCAGCTGGACGTGATGGTCGACAACGTCGCCGGCGTCCTGCCCTTCATCCGCTCGGGCCAGGTCAAGGTGCTGGGCGCCACCAGCCTCAAGCGCGTGCCCGTCCTTCCCGATACGCCGACGGTGGATGAATCCGGCCTGAAGGGCTTCGAGGTGGTTTCCTGGGGCGGGATCGTCGCGCCTGCCGGCACGCCCAAGCCGGTCATCGACAAGCTCAATGCCGCTATCGCGAAGTCGCTTCAGGACCCGGCGGTCGTCAAGCTCAACGCGACGCTCTCCGTCGATGCGACGCCCTCCACGCCCGCGCAATTCGCCAGTCTCATTGCGACCGAGATCCCGCGCTGGGGTGCGATGGTGAAGCGATCCGGCGCGACGGCCGACTGACCGCGGCCAACGTTCCCGACCCCGACCCGGAGACACCATGACGAACGAACTCTGGCACTGGAACGCCCTCGACCTTGCAAAGGCCATCCGAACGCGGGAAGTGTCCAGCCGGGAAGCCGTGCAGAGCTGTCTCGAACGAGCCAATCAGGTCAACCCCACCTTCAATCCGCTCTCGGAGATCCATGCCGATCAGGCCACCCGGGCCGCCGACGCCGCCGACGCCGCCGTCCGCGACAAGGTGGAACTCGGAATGCTCCACGGCGTGCCGGTGACGATCAAGGCCAATGTCGATGTCGCCGGATCGGCAACGACCAACGGGGTGGTCGCGTACCGCGACGTCATCGCCTCGGAGAACAATCCGGCGGTCGACAACTGGCTGAAGGCCGGCGCCGTGATCATCGGTCGTACGAACGTTCCGGCGTTCTCCTGGCGCTGGTTCTCGGACAACGATTTGCACGGGCGCACGGTCAACCCTTTCGATGCGACGCGCACGCCGGGTGGCTCCAGCGGCGGCGCTGCTGTGGCCGCCGCCTTGGGTGTCGGAGCTCTTGCGCACGGCAGCGACCAGGGAGGGTCGATCCGGTATCCCGCCTACGCATGCGGCGTCGCGGGATTGAGGCCGTCGCACGGGCGCGTGCCTGCGTACAACGCCAGCCAGAATTCGGAGCGGCCGATCGCATCCCAGATGGCGGCGACCCAGGGCCCGCTGGGCCGAACCGTCGCCGACCTCCGCCTGGGGTTGGCCGCGATGTCGTCCGGGGATCCCCGTGATCCCTGGTGGGTTCCGGCGCCACTCGAGATGCGCCCGAGGGACGACCGCCCGCGCGTCGCGTTGTTCACGGGCACGCCATCGCTCAGGCCCGACCCCGCCGTTCTGGCGGCCTTGCAGCAGTCCGCCGCTTGGCTGGAGGATGCCGGCTACGTCGTCGAAGAAGCGGCGCCACCCAGCTTCGACGAGGCCGCCGAGCTGTGGCTCAGCGTGCTCATGAACGAAGCCAAGGGGGCCATGCAGCTGGAGATCGAACGCGTCGGGGACAGGGCGATTCAGCGTGCGTACCGAAGCATGCTGGCGCATACGCCAACGCTGGACAAGGACGCTTTCATCAAGGCGTTGGCCCGACGGACGACGCTTCTGCGGGCGTGGAGCATGTTCTTCGAACGCTTCCCTGTCCTGCTCATGCCGGTGTCGTTCGACCGACCGTTCAAGGTCGACCAGGATCAGCAAGGCGACGACGTGATGGGCCGGATGATTCGTGCGCAGAGCCCCCTGGTGTCCACTGCCATCCTTGGCCTTCCCGGCTTGTCCGTACCCGTCGGTCTGGTGGACGGCGTGCCAATGGGCGTTCAACTCGCAGCCGGACGGTTCCGGGAAGATCTTTGCCTGGCCGCGGGCGAGGCCATCGAGGCGCGCGCTTCGTGGTCGGTACTTGAACGGCTCCCCGACTAGGCCCGGCGTTGCTGGCGAGCGCGGGGTTCGTCGCCCAGCAGACGAGCCGCTCGGCAGCACGACCATTCGCCGGCCTGCGGGCCCACTCAGTTTGAGAAAAGGCGAACCATGCGTTCAAACCTAGTGATCGAACGTCGAGCAGTACATCCATACGATGGCGCCACCGAAATCGTGTCGGTATGGATTGTGCTAGCGATCACGCACAACCATGCCTGCGGCCCTCAACCCAGCTAGTGAGTTGCAATGACCTCTGACTTCAAGATTTCTCTTCGACCCCTGGCGCGTCTTCAACGATCGTCGCTGTGGCGCCAATGGATGTTGCGTGCAGCGTCCTTCGTCACATCGATCGCGCTGGTCGCAGGTACGTTCCCCGTGACCGCGCACGCCGCTGGCGAAGCTCTGAAGCCGGTCACGATCACCGTCGGCACGCAGGTCATCAATGTGGGCTATCCGTGGCTCACGCTGCCGATTGCCCYCGGCTACTGGCGCGATGCCGGGTACGACGTCAAGCTGGTTGCCGTATCGGGCTCTCCTATTGGCGTCCAGCAGATGGTCGCTGGCAGCGCGGAGTTTGCGCAAGTCAACTCGACCGCCTTGATCCAGGCCAACACCGAAAACAGCATTGCAGTGCGTGGCCTGATGGAGACGGCCCCGGTCGACTGGGGCGTGGGCGTTCCGAAGAACAGCAGCATCCAGGATGTGAAGGATCTCAAGGGCAAGAAGATCGGCATCTTCAGCCTGGGCACCGGCGGTACGTCGCTGCTGAAAGGCTATTTGCGCAGCAACGGCCTCAACCCGGACACCGACGTGCAGATCATTGCGACCGGTGCCGGGGCGCCCGCCCTGGAAGCGCTGAAAAACGACCGGGTGCAGGCACTGATGTTCTGGGGACAGGCACTAGTGGGTTTCGAAAATGCCGGTATGCCACTGCGCATCCTGCGCGATCCGTCGTGGGCGACGATGCCCGACTTCACATTCGCTACCATGCAGAAGACGATCGACAGCGATCCGGCCATGGTCGAGGCCATCGCCCGAGGCTCGGCGATGGCAACGCTGTTCGCGCAGACCAACCCAGACTGCGCACGTCGCGTCCACTGGAAAACCTTCCCCTCCAGCAAGCCGACCGGCGCCGACGAGGCGACGCTGGCGAAATGGGATCTTGCGTTGCTGGAGTTTCAACTCAAGGCGATGCGCGATGGCTATGAACTGCGCGGCGGCAAGTGGATCGGCGCGATGGATGCCGCCGCATACGGGCGGATGCAGGACTTCATGTTCCAGGAGAAGTTGATCAAGCGCAAGCTGCCGCCGGAGTCGATGCTGATCTCGACGCCAGGCTTTGCCGCGGCGATCAATCGGTTCGACCACGACGCGGTGATCGCCGCAGCGAAGGCCTGCAAGGGCGTTTGATGGCAGCGGTGCCGAACCAAGGTCATGAAACCAATCACTTCCCCATGCAAGCTTCAATTTCCATAAACCCCGTCGTCCCGCCAGCCTTCCGGTTCGCGAAGGTCAACAAGACCTATCGATCCAAGGATGGCGGCGATGTCGCTGCGCTGAGCAACATCGGCTTCGAAGTTCAGAAGGGCGAGTTCGTCACCGTCGTCGGTCCGAGCGGATGCGGCAAAAGCACGTTGTTGCGGATCCTGGCCGGTCTGGCACGGGCCAGCAACGGCGAGGTGGCGGTCTCCGGACGCATCGTCAGTGGACCGGGACGCGACGTTGGCGTGGTATTCCAGGCGCCCGTGCTGCTGCCCTGGCGCAACGTGCTTCAAAACGTGCTTGTGCCTGCAGAGATACAGAAGCGCAACCGCGCAAGCGCGCTCGAACGTGCTCGCCACTATCTCGACATGGTCGGCCTGTCAGGCTTCGAGACCAAATACCCGAGCGAACTCTCGGGCGGCATGCAACAGCGTGTGGGAATCGCCCGCGCCCTCGTCAATGACCCTTCGCTGTTGCTCATGGACGAACCGTTCGGTGCGCTCGATGCGATGACCCGCGAGTCGATGAACCTCGAGCTCCTGCGGCTCAAGGAGCGCACGGGCTCAACCATCATGCTGGTGACTCACAGCATTCCGGAGGCCGTCTTCCTCGGCGATCGCGTCGTGGTGATGTCCCCGCGCCCGGGACGCGTGACGCGCATCGTCGACGTGGATTTGCCCGGCCCTCGCACCCTCGACCTGATCAACACCGAGCGATTTGGAGTCTACGTGCGCGGCATCCGCAACGACCTCCAGGCGTCGGGAGGAATCGACTGATGACATCACCGACCATCTCCGCCATCGCCTCCGAGGCGCCCGCTTCGCTCAGCGCCGCTGCACGGTCCGCAGAGACCGCGACGAACAGCAAGGGGCAAGTGCCCAAGCGCCCTGCGCGCGACGGCCAGCTCGGGATGAGCATGTGGACCCGGCGCCTGCTGACCGGCTCCGTGTTCGTCTGCGTCATGGCCGTATGGCAGGCTGCCGTCAGCTTGTTCGACGTATCGCCGCTGATCTTCCCCTCTCCCGGCGCGGTCATCGCGTCGCTGGCCAACGGCCTGGCCTCGGGCGAGATCGTGCAGCATCTCGGCGTGACGCTGACTGAAATCCTGGCTGGTTTCGTCATCGGCTCGGCATTGGGCTTTGTGCTCGGCGCGGCCATCGGTCAAAGTTCGCTCCTGGAAGCCGTGCTGTATCCCTACGTGGTGGCCTTCCAGACCATGCCGAAGGTGGCAGTCGCACCCCTGTTCATCGTCTGGTTCGGCTTCGGTGCCGCCTCGAAGATCGTGATCACGGCGACCATTGTGTTCTTCCCGGTGGTCGTCAATACCATCGTCGGCCTGCGCTCGGTTCCGCGCGATCAGATCGACCTGATGACCGCCTGCACGGCATCGCGCTGGCAGGTGTTCCACATGATTCGACTGCCGCATGCCTTGCCGTTTGTCTTCGCCGGCCTGGACATCGGCATCGTCCTGGCCGTGATCGGCGCGATCGTTGGCGAGTTCGTCGGCGCCCAGGCCGGGCTCGGCTACCTGATCCTGCAGCGGAACTTCTCGATGGATACGTCCGGCGTCTTCGCGATCCTGATCGTTCTGAGCCTGATCGGCATCGGATTGCATGCCGTCGTTCGCCGGATTTCCCGCCGGATGATCTTCTGGACGGACACGGCGGCCGATCTGTCGCGCAGCAGCTGAGAGCGACAGGATCAGCGCCCCCCGATGACGCCGCACCTCCATCCACTTGCCGACGAGGGCTGCTGGCCGCGGCAGCGCATCGATCTGGATTACGGCGCGCGCGCCACGGTCACACCCGAAGTTTTCGACGCCGAGATGGGACGCTACCGCTCCCTGTCCGAGCGGTTCGGCGGCCCCTGCGCCACACATCTCGATGTCGTCTACGACCCGTTGAGTGCGCAAAGCCTGGACGTCTATGGCACCTCCAGGCAGCCGCGCCCCGTATTCGTGTTCATCCACGGCGGATACTGGCGCACGCTCTCCAAGCGCGACTCGGCCTTCATGGCGGCGATGCTTGACCGCCACGGCATTGCCACCGTCGCGGTGGACTATGAACTCGCACCTCAAGCCACGCTCGCCGAGATCGTCCGGCAGGTGCGCGCCGCCATCGTTTTTCTTTGGCGCGAGGGGCCGCGCCTCGGCATCGATCCCGAACGGATCTACGCAGGCGGCAGTTCGGCCGGCGGCCACCTGGCGGCGGCCCTCACTGCCGGCGGGTGGCACCACGGCAGCGGCGTGCCCGAGACGATCGTCAAGGGTGCGCTGCCGATCAGCGGCCTGTTCCAGCTGGCACCGATCGCCAACTCCTTCGTCCAGGACTGGATGCCGCTCGACGACCACGCCGTTCAGACCCTGAGTCCGATGGTGAACATGCCGCGGCAGGGCTGTCCAATGGTCATGGCCTACGCGCAGGCCGATGCGGCCGGCTTCAAGCGCCAGTCCGTCGAGTTCCATCGACTTTGGCGGAAAGCGGGCTTCCCTTCGACGCTGCTCGAGGTGGCAGGCCGAAATCATTTCGATGTGATTCTCGACCTCGCATCGGAAGATTCCGTCCTGTCGCAAGCGCTGCTGCGCCTGATCCTTGACGGTGGCATTTCGCGCCAGATGTGATGGGACGACGACGCGCCAAACTCGGTCGGATCAGTGACCTCGACCTTCGCCTGCTGCGGGTATTCCAGGCGGTGGCGGAATGCCGCGGTCTCGCCGCCGCGGAACTGCGGCTCGGCATCACCCGCTCGACGATCAGCACCTATCTGGCCGACCTCGAGGTACGGATGGGAGTCCGCCTGTGCGAAAGAGGTCGCCGCGGCTTCGAGTTGACCGACGATGGCGTGAAGGTCTATCGGGCTTCCACCGAGCTGATGAAGTCCCTCAACACCTTCCAGGACGAAGTCGAGTCGCTGGGCGAGTCTGTGCACGGCCGCGTTCGGGTTGCAGTCGTCGACTCATTCGTCTGGGTCGATGAGCTTCGACTCAGCGAGGGGTTGAGGAACTTCACCACGGCAAACCCCGACGTGAACCTGGAGCTTTACGTTTTCCATCCGGATGAGATCGAGAGACGCATTGACGAGGGCAAGCTCGACATCGGCATCACGAGCGTGCACGAGTACTCGAGCAAGTTCGACTACATCTCCCTGCTGAGCCGCTCGAGCTACCTGTACTGCGGGGCCAAGCACAAGCTCTTCGGCATCAAGGACGAGATGATCTCGGAAAGCGATCTGAGGAACACCTCGTATTCGTCTCGCTGGTACGACCCGGCGCCGGCGCTCCTCGGTCAGAATCTGGAGATTGCGCAGGTCGAGACCTTTCACATCGAAGCCACCGCGCACCTGATTCTCTCGGGGAACTATGTCGGCTATCTCCCCGAGCACTTCGCGAACCACTGGGTCGCGACCGACGAGATGCGTCCGCTGCGCAAGGACCTGTACCGCATCGACTATCAGTACGGCTTTTCGGTAAAGCAAAGTCGTCAACTGTCGCCTGCAGTCAAGGCGTTCATCGACTGCATCACGAGAACTGTTCGAGCACAGCGCTGAAGGCTCGACACACGCCGGCTCGCTGCCTTAGTTTGAGAGTTTGCGAACCTCGCGTTCAAACGTTGGTATCGATGCAATCTTCGGGCATACCTATCATGCAATTCAACGCCTGATCGCAACGAATCGACATGACTCTGATTGCGGCATCTTGCGTTTCTTGCAAGGAATGAACGCTATGAATCAGAACCCCGTTTCGACGGAAATCGGTGTCTTTCTTCCCGTGATAAGCGGAGGCTGGATCAAGTCGACGAACTCTCCAGCACTGACCGGCTCGTACAGCAGCAACCTCGCCATCGCGCTTGCGGCCGAGGAAATGGGATTCGACTTCGCAATGAGCCCGGCGACCTGGCGCGGCTATGGCGGCGACTCGAATGCGATGAAGTACTCCCTCGAATCGCTGACCTGCATGGCCGCACTGGCTCAGGCAACGTCGAGGATCAGCATCTGGGCCACGGCCCACATGATGGTGTTTCCGCCGGCAGTGGTCGCGAAGATCGTCGCGACACTCGACCAGATCGCCCCCGGACGGATCGGACTGAACGTCGTCACGGGCTCCAGGCCGCAGTTGATGCGTCAGATGGGTCTCTGGCGGGATC